>JAGLDR010000099.1 GCA_023145475.1 bacterium | reverse complement strand
AAAACTACTTGAATCGGAGGGGAGAACGCACTACTTGAGCGTTCGAGTACCAAACAATCTAATTGGAATGAATACTCCTTTCCAAACCGACGCACAAATAGCGCATCGGAATGACACCGTCCTACGGAATATAAATTAAATCAGAAGCAGTGAACAGCCGTCACTCTTTTTTGTATTTGAATCGTCTGGAACTGGATCATCTTCCATTGAACTTCCGGTGTCGCTGTCTGTTGTTTCGTTATCACTGGCAGCTTCATCAGTTGATTCGTCTGGTGTTTCGCCTTTTGCAACACAATGGCCTTCGTCACATTCTGCGTTATCATCAAAACATTGGGTGTCATCTTGACAAGGAAGAGAGCAAAGTTCCTCTTTTTCAGAGAAGAGGTCATGGCAAACCATCTTGTTTCCACCACCAAAGTCGCGGCAGTCGTCATCTGAGTCACATGGAGGCAGACATAAATCAATGGCACCGTAAGATGGTACATTTACTTTTGCACACTGTGCTCCATTATCGCCACATTGAGAGTCGCTAGAACACATCTTCATACAGAAACCACCAGGAATCTGTGTCTGACACTGAGCGCCATAGAGGCAATCGTCAGCTGTTTCACATGGTCCGCCTGGCTCACTTGGGTTTTGTCTACATTCGCCATTTTCGTTGCAGTAAGCATCTTCTGTACAATCATCATCTTTTGTACATCCTGGCATACAGGTACCAAGTGTTGTATCGGTACATTTCATATCAGCATCACAATTGTCTGAGCTGTTACACTCTTTTAAACAAGTAATGTCACCTTGATTTGATGTCAGTGTTTTTGTTCCATCAGGACAGGCAAATCGTTTTTCTGTGACGGCACAGTATCCCGCTGAAAACTTATAGTTTCCTGCTTCTGAGAGACAGTCAACATCATCAACAGTTAAGTCTGCGGTAACACAATCACTATCTTCTGTACATGCACTACCAATGGTCGAAATATCAGTTGGGAAGCCTTCATCAACTTCGCCATCACAGTCATCATCAAGACCATTTCTTATCTCTTCTGTTGGAGTGGCGCAAGCATCTTGTCCTATGGCCAAACGAACCATTTTTTCTAAGTTTACACGACCATATCCAAATTTAACACTGTGCCCATCGACATCATAAAGACCGGTTTCTGGATTTACCTTATCAGCACTTTCGTGGAGAATGGCAACCGCCTCTTCCAAAGTCAAATCTGGATTAACAGAGAAGAGAACGCCCATCGCGCCAGTAACAATTGGTGTTGCAGCACTTGTGCCACTAAATTGATTGGTATAATCATCATCCAAATCGCCGTATCCAACAAGATAACTTGTAGCAATACCAAGAACGGGACTCATTGAAAGTGATGGAGCAACAACATCAATTACCTTACCATAATTGGAGTAGGCAATTCTTGTATCCCACGCTGAAGACGCTCCAACAACGATAACTTTGTTTGTTACCTCTTTACCGTCTCGTGTGAAAGTAAATTCTTCGCTGAGCAGTTTATGATATCCCGCATCTAGTCCATCATTTCCTGATGCATAGAGAATCGCTCCACCGAGTCCGTTTCTTCCATTTTCCATGAAATTTAGAAGTGCTTCTTGTTCTGCAGACGTGATAGGAACAGTTTGTCCAGACATTGGTCCAAACGAACAGTTAATCGCAACAATCTTAGGGTCATCGACATACTTTTGGTAAACTTTTAAGAATCCAGCATCATCAGGTTGTCCACCAACACCACCACTCATGAAGTGAACAGGATAGATTGGACACCATGGACAGACACCGGTTGTTCCAATGTCATTTCCCTCTGCTGCCGCAGTTCCAGCGCAATTTGTTCCGTGAGCATAGCCACCAGTTCCCATGATGCCACCACCAGATGGATCATCGTTGTAGCCACCCTCTTTATCATTTACGACATCCCAGCCAACATCCATTTTATCTTTCAAATCAGGCTGCGTGGGATCAACGCCACTATCCATAATCGCAACTTTTGTTCCTGCATCCAAGTTATCCAAGTTTCCAGCACTCTCTTCTGCAACAATCCACTCCATCGCAGGAACCCAACGAATGTCTGCATTCTCTTTTGTTGTTACATTTTTGTTGTACGGATCTTTTCCTGTACCTGGGTTTTTCAAAAACCACTGATATCCATCAACAAAATACTTGTCTTTTGGAGGCATCACAACAGGAGAGGCAAGAAGTTGTTGCTTCCTAAAAGTATTAGGAAACGCAAATCCATCACCAGATTCAACAATTTCTTGTGCAATCTCAAGGGCGTTAGCACCAGGAGCTACACTGAAACGATAGAGATTATAGGCAGCTTCGATTTCCATCAACTTCAGCCCATACTTCTTTGCAAGAGCATCAACAGAGCCAGTGCCTCTCCAAAAAAGAGAATCATCAATAATAACAGGATTTAATCCTATTCTATAGACCGGGAGAGTTCCCGTGCCATCTGTTGAAAACACAACTGTTTTTCCGTTTGATTTCCAGACCATTGGAGCGTTTTGCAACACTTTTACCGAAGGTGATACAATCTTTTTTGCAAAAAGGTTACTTTGATCTCTTGAAAGCTCATAAGAAGAGCCATCAGAGTAATAAATCTTAGCGCCACTGAGTGGGGCAACTAAAAAAGCTAATAAAAATAGAACCGATAACTTCAAACGCATCACATCCTCCACCGACATGTTAATAAACACTCTACCTTGTAATTTAAAGCAAAAATTATTCCGCTGTTATTTCTTTTGTTGTTCCAGTGAGTTACGAAGCTCTCTTTTCTTCTCATCAGAAATCCTCCAGCGAATACCATCCAGCAATGATTTTTTCTCCGTCATCTCAACACAACGGTCGTGTATAACATTATTTCTATTTTTTTGGAATTTTTCTATCATCGCATTGCGAAGACATTCCGCCCAATCGACCGGATCAGATTTATCCCATTTTTGCAGCATCTCTCTGTTCTTGTCCGTTATAATTCCCTTTTGCGGATAGGCACTCTCCATATAAAAATAGACTCGTGCGATATCGCCTCGAATGTCTGGCGCTGGCTCTGCCTTTTTGCCTGCAATTTCGATGTCGCATGCTCCATATTTGCGAATTTCACCGGGAATAATTCCAAATGGATAGTTTGAACGGTCTCCGTTTACTTCACCAATTGCCGGCATCAAATTGTACATATCCGCTTCCATTAGCTTAAACTGTTTGTCCACCTTTTTTGCGCATCGCCGACCTTTGTACCGTTTACCATTCTTTTTCTTACAGCGGGGATTACCTTCTTTCCACGCTTTGAAGTGACGACCAAAGAGGGAGGCTGGAACAACATGCTCCCACTCGATTCTGTGCGCTCGTTTCACATTCTTTCGTGGTGTAAAACCGCAAGAAGTATAAGAAACTTTATATTTTTCATCAAATTCGCAACCACAATAGACCGTCTTTCTCAAATCTGGGATACGCCAAATCTCTTTTTTAAGGATTCTTTTTGCTTTGGAAAAAGAGGTAATAGTAGTGTTGCCATCTGAGGAGAGTTGAAATGAGAAGAGAAGAATAAATAATATCGCATATCGCGATATGAGATTCTGTGTCATTGTGTATCCGTAATTTTTTTAATATTAAATGTGTATGCAATGAGATTGTATAACAGCCACATACCATAAATGATAGAACCAAAAAAGATTATACGGATGGTTGGTCCTGGTGGTGAAAGAAAAAACAGCATAATATTTGGAATCAATATAATCGTTAAAAAACTGCTGCTTTTAACGGATAACTTATAGCTCTTTTCTCCGTTACAAAGAGTGCATATAAGATAGATAATGCCACCCGTAAGAAACGGAGTTATAAGAAAAACGGCAGTAAAAATAAGTCCAGCGCCAAATGCCATGAAAATCGCTAAGAACCCGAACCCTTCAGTTATATCTGTCTCAATTATTGAGGCGATAATCAAGAGGAGTGTTGTTATCAAGCCGTATGTGAGAGAGAGAGTAAAGCTTGTAGCAAATGGCTTTTCCTCAGACATATTGCTGAAAAGATTTTTGGGATTAATTATTAATGTGAAAATATCTTTTAAACCTTTCATTTTTCACCTCAACTCAATTGTAAGTTTATCACTTTTGATATAGGTCTTTCCCCGTTTGTAAGTGAAAGAAATAGCGTCAAGATATTCTCCTGAATACTGTTTTAAATCCGAGTTAACAATTTTTTGTCTTATAAGATCAACAAGAAGATACTCTGTTGCCGCGCGACCTTCAATTTTTGCAGGCATAGATATATATATTGCCCACTTTTTGTCTTTTGAAACTTCTATTAATTGCAAAATCTTTGACTTGTCTTTCATCAGTTCAGTAGATTTTTTTGTTTGAGACGAAACAAACCTATCGTTAAAGAAAATCTCAGAAATACAGACATCATCATATTTGCCTCCCTTATACCTTTCTAAAATCTCAATCTTCATAATATTTGCACTGCTGTTTTTGAGGTCTAAAGGGAAAGATTGGACACCAAATTTGTCAGCTAAATCAATAGTTTTAACCGTTAAAAGCTTGGTCAACTTATATAAAATCTTGGTTTCTGAAACCATTCCTTCGGGATTAACCGCCGAAAAAATGGATATTTTAAGCTTTTTTGGACGACTATTTTTATAATATAATTTTTTGTTTTTTCCATATCCTGCAAAAATATTAAAAACTATTTTCTCTCCTTTTGGTAATTTCATAAAAAGGGATGAGTTAATTTTTTTTGTTGGTGATACGCCTATCCAGCAGGTAGTAAAATCTGCGTCAAATAAATTAGAGGCAGGATAGGAAGACTCTTGTAAGCCCGTAGCCTGAAAACTTGCGTATTCGCCAGTGTCAGAGAGAGATACCTCTTGAAGGTTTAATAGCAGTGCAATGAAAAATAGTGAAATGTTAATACTCATAGAAACCTATATCAAATAGAATTTCAGTATCACCTGCATTAAATCGTCGTCTGCTTTCAATGTCATAAATTGTCTCTTCAATATATGTTCCAGCGTCAATGCACTGAGAGCTAGATTTGAGATACAAATCAATCTCGGTATCAGTTGTCCCGGCTGGCCAGAAACGAACGAGTGTTCCAGTGGATGCTGCAACAGGTAAAGCTGGAGAGAAATAAACTACCTGTCCTGATATTGATGTTACTGTACGAAGGAGACCATCAGCATTAATTTCAATAAGATGATCGGCTGTAGGACCTAGTGGTAAATTACTAAACCAAAGTTCGTTTGTCTTCCCATTGGAAGCGGTAACGCCAAAGTATTCAGGCAGATGCTCAAACTCTGGATCTCCAGATAAATTGTTGCTTCCTGTTACTTCATTGGTAAGGGAGTAACTGGTGTTTGTTGAATCAGCATTGCGCACCTGTGTAAAAGTGCCAAATGATTGGATGTTGCGATAGAAAATAGAGTTTTTAATTAAAAAACGATTGTTGTTTGGATTGATAGCAGATCCCCTTTGATTGTCGGTATGGACTGCGTTTTGGAGAAATATTGTGTTGTAAAAAACGATGTCTTCAGGACCATAACTGCTAAGAGAGACATCAATTGTGCCATAGCTTCCAGATGTGTAGTTTTCCATAAAAATAGTGTTTTTAATCACCGAGTTCACACAGAGATTTAGATTTAGTGCGCCACCTTTAAGTGCTCTGTTCCATCTGAAAATACAGTTGTTGATTTCTGATTCATGTAATCTATCTGCAAGTCCACCATTGTAAGCATTTTGAACGATGAATCCATCAATGACATTATTAGTTGAGCCCTCTGTTTTAATTGCCGTAATATTCTTTTTTTCTCCGTCAAGAATTGTAAGATTATCTATGGATAAAGAGCGATCTTTTAGGTATGTTTCTGTTCCATCGAAACCACCATATATTTTTGCTCCTGCCGTCAAGTTTGCAATATGTCCAGCTCCGCCAGATTCAGTACAAACCCCTGTTTTAACAAAGACAACTCCGCCTGATCCTCCGCTTGCAATTTGAAATGTTGCTTGAAAAAGAGTGCTATAAGCTTCATCCCAAGATGTTCCGTTTCCACTAACCGTTGCAGAGCAATCAACAAAGTACTCAGCTTTGATTTCATCGTAATCGACAGCACCCATATCACTCATATCTGGACCCATTCCAACTACACTTCCGCCTCTAATTGCTTGAGATTTTGCATCAAGATAAAAATCTTCTCCGTCTTTTCTAAACATATTAATCGTGTTTAAATCTTTATTTGCCTCTCCGCTTGTCGCGCCAGAGCCTATTGTGTAGCTAACATCAAAGTTGTCAGGGCTTAAAACAGCTTCATTTCGCCTTTCTTGACCAATCTGTCTCCAAAAGATGCTGTTTTTAATGCTTTTTATACCTGAGCCTGAAGAGGCAATGGCATAATCAGTGCCATCAAAATTTCTATCAAAAGTAAGATGATCTGCTGTCATTTCTGTATTTGATAAATAGATAGCGCCGCCACCAAATACTGTCTCTGCTTCATTTTCTGAAAAGATAGAGGTAAAAAGTCTAAGCGCTCCATCTTTTTGATAAATGGCTCCGCCTTTATCAAGTGACCTGTTTGATTTGAAAAAAGCTATGTCAATGTAGTTGCTACTCATCTTTTCAAAATAGATTGCACCTCCTTTGCCTCCTGCGGTATTATTCTCAAAATGGGTATTTTTAATTGTTGAGCTAGGTCCTCCTATCGCATAGTCTGACATAAGCATAATTGCTGCACCATTTGCTGTGGCACTATTGTTTTCAAATATACAGTTTTCAATGAAAACATTTCTTACTGAAGAGGAGTATATTCCACCGCCGCTTTTTTCATCATCGTTAGAGCCGTCGGCATTTCCATTTTTTATGATAAATCCATCAAGGTTTATGTCGCTATCGTCTGCTTTAACGACATGATACGCAGTGCTTTCGCCATTAAGAACTGAATGATTTATATCATATATTACATTATAATCGTTTCTAAATGCAGGTACAAATCCGGTGCTAGAATAATGAATCGCATTCTGCAGAAGTTTGTCTGGATCTTCAGAAGCTCTGGTGCTGCAAGGAGATACGCCCTCATTTGTTGTTCCGCAAAAACCACCAATAACTTTTACTCCATTTTTCATGGTGAGAACAGATGATCTGTCACCTGCCTCTTGCGTATAAGTTCCTTGTGTAACCCACACTTCGCATCCCCTCCTCGATGCATCAACGGCCTCTTGAATTGTTGGGAAAGCTTCATTCCACCAGCGACCAGTCGGGTCATTTGCTGTTGATTGTATGTCGGCGCGAAGAACGCAAGTTCTAACACCGTGCAAGTTAACAAAGTCGCTTCTCTCGCGACCATAGCCATCAACTACTTTTACACCGATTTTACAGATTCCATGGCTTATCGCCGCCGCGGTAATTTCAATTGAGCATGTAACAGCCCCTGCTCCTTCACCAGAAACAATTATTGTATCATTATAAGGATTCTGATTGCAAGTTGTATTAACAATATCTAATTCGCATCTCAAATATCCAGAATCTCCTGGTGAACTATTTGGCGTATCAACATCTGTTGCATCCATCGTAAGTGTAACAACCTCTCCCGTCATCATAAGTCTGTTTGGGAATGCGGAAATATGTTCACATACTGGCCAGTGGTTGTACTCATTAATAGTAATTGTTACTGTTTCTGAAACCGTTGCACCATATCCATCGGCAACTTCAATAGTGTATGAACACTCAGTCCCACCAGCAGTTTCGTCAGGAGCTCCGCTTCCCATACAATTTGCAGCATTAAACAGAAGCCAGCTTCCACAGCTATTGCTCTTCACTTCACAAGAGACATATCCTGGATCTGTTGTCGCAATTCGTGGCATGTCACTGTCGGTAAACTTTGCATTTATAAAGATATTTATTCCTTCAGTTGCCTCAAATATCGCAGGATCAACCGTTGCTCCAGAAGAGTTTGTAAACCAGAGTGTTGGAATCTGATTCACCTCTTTTATTTCAACGCTGTCTGAAGCAAGCAGAGTTCCAATTGCAACTGCCGCATCACATATTTTGGGGCCATCAGCTTCTGTTGTTGTATAACGATATTTCCAATCGTCGCCTTCTTTAACAACTGTTCCATGACAGGTATTAACACTCCATGCTTGAGCACCAGGATCTCCACCGATTGCCGCAACATCACACTCAATCTCTTCACCTTCATTTACCGATTTAGGACAGTTTATCGAAACAGATGCTGTAACTGCAATAGTAACAGGAATAGGCAATGCAACATTGGTATTTCCATCCGTAATATGATAATACATTCTGCAATTTTCCGTGACATCGCCCGCAGTAAAACTGACTCTACACGAAGCTTTCCCTGCAACTCTTTCAGTCGTAACACTCACATCAAATGAGCAACTATCTGAATCAAGTACGCATGTTACAAAACCGGGATCTCCATCAATTGCATTAGGCAAATCACTGTCAGTCGCAGTACCGTTAATTTTACTGTACGCTGTACCCGCAAGCAGTGATATTGGAACTGTATCCGTCGTCCAGACAGGCGCATCATTTTTCTCTCTCAGTTCTGTAG
Organism: bacterium; assembly: GCA_023145475.1. Lineage (GTDB taxonomy): Bacteria > UBP6 > UBA1177 > UBA1177 > JAGLDR01 > JAGLDR01. Next base: position 705 of record JAGLDR010000099.1, on the reverse strand, counting down.
TAACAACTTGCTCTGTTTTTGCACCATATCCATCTTCAACCACAAATGTGAAAGAACAATTTCCGTCGGTCAACGCTTCGGGCATCATTCCGCTTATTTCACAGGTTCTATAATCAATTTTGGCAACGCTTACCCAATCACCACAAGTATTGTCTTTGAGAGAACATGTCAAAAAGCCAGGGTCACCAGGAGTATCGTTAGGCAAATCCGAATCAGGAACAATAATACTGTTCTTTTTCACAACCCCTTCATAAAAAAACATCTCTATTTCCGCTTGTATGCGTGGTGTTTCATTCACTTCATTGATAATAATGCTTGCTGTTGCTAGTTCACCTGTATCATTATTTTTTATGGTAAGCGTGCAAACAGAAGGACCTAGAGCTTCATAGAGGTTGAAGTCATAAAGCATATCAGTGCGGTGGAGAGTTCCTGAGCAACTATCTTCTACTAAGGCAATACTTTCACTGTTTGAAGTGATTGTACAACTTGCTGAGTCCTCGGTTTCATCGACAGACTCTGGACAATTGATTGTAATCGTGGGCGCAACATCTATATCCACCGTTTCATCACCGTCGATATCACTCTCTGCATCACTAAGTTCATTGTCAGCGTCACTAACAGCGTCACTGTCTGTCGTTATGTCATCATTTGTTGTGCCACTATCCTCATCTGTTGGTGGCGTCGACTTGCCACTTCCACACGAAA
>JAGLDR010000098.1 GCA_023145475.1 bacterium | reverse complement strand
AGTTCAGCTCTCCTCTCTCTCATCGGGTCAAAAACCTCGTGAATTTTGTTAAGCAACTCCTTTTTTGCATGACCATAGCCATAGCCACCCGCGCGAAACTTGTCTGCCATCTCCGCTTTTTCATCGGCTGTTGCAAGCAACGAATATATCTGAAAAACGGTGTTTCCGTCCGGCTCTTTTGGATCTTCCATCGGAGTTGAGTCAGTCACAATGCCCATCACCTGCTTTTTTAGCTTTTTGTTTGGTGCAAACATCTCAATGGTGTTATCATATGATTTTGACATCTTCCTACCATCTGTTCCGGGGACAATCGCGCTATCTGTTTGAATCACCGGCTCAGGAAGAGGAAAAAGTTCTGTGTTATAATGAAGATTGAACTTTTCTGCGATATCTCTCGCAATTTCAACATGTTGCTTTTGATCTTTACCAACAGGAACAACATCACTTTTATAGAGCAAAATGTCGGCAGTCATAAGCAGTGGATAGTAAAAAAGACCGGTATTTACTGCTTCGCCTTTTGCTAATTTGTCTTTGTAACTGTGTGCCCGTTGCAGGAGTCCCATCGGCGTGAAGTTCCCAAGAATAAACGCAAGCTCTACCACTTCAGGAACCAGTGATTGCAAAAAAAGCGTACTCTTTTCTGGGTCAAGACCGAATGCCATATAATCCAACACAATCTCTCTGCTATTTTTTCTCAAAGTTTCTGGATCAGGGTGAGCGTTGAGCGTGTGATAATCGGCTATAAAATAAAATCCCTCGTACGCCTTCTCCTGCATCATGTGAAACTGCCGAGCAGCTCCGATATAATTTCCAAGATGAAGTGTTCCGGTTGGCTTGATGCCTGAAAGTGCGCGCATGATTTTCTCCCTTGTTCACATTGCTGGTCATTATACTCTTTGAGATATTGGAATGTCAAATCTTGTGCAGGATGGGGTCATTCCGATGCACTATTTGTGCGTCGGTTTGAACCCTCCGTGCAACGAATCCGTAGAGACGACCAACTTGGGCGTCTTGCTTCATTAGATTATATGTAAAGACGCAGAAAAGACGGGGATATTGTGTTATATTACATCAAATTAAAATCGTAGTGACACAACCAGACCGTACATCTTTTTCTGTGGAGCAAGAATCGGCAAAACCGAGAATGAAACTTTTTTCACAGAGTTTCGAAGCTCTTTAGCTTCATCAATCTTAGCGCGACCTTTAGCCGTAAGAATAGCGCCACCAACCGTCATTGGAACACCGAGAATCAAGGTGAAAATCGTTGAGACAGCCAATGCGCGACGAGATGAATTCGGAATAAAAGCATCTCGATCAGTAAACATCGTCTTAAGTTCTGCCCAAAATTCTACAAAAAGCAATACCATTGTAATCCAGCCATACGCGGCAAGAATAACACCAGGAATAAGAAGTGGAACACCCATACTTTTCAGATGTTCACCATCCTCTTTGATTCTTTTCGCTTTCCAAAGAATCCTCCGCACCTCTTTATCAAGCATCACTTTTCCCGCACTCGGCTGTGAAACCTTTTCATTTTTAACCTGAACAGTTGACAAATTATCCTCCGATGCAAAAAGAGGAATCCAAAGCAGAATAACCAATAACAAACTAAACTTCATAACTTTCTCCCTGTTTGATTCACGACTCACTCTGTTTTGTACAACGATGACTGCTTTTTTATTGAAAACTGGAAAGATTTTCATTTTTTTGTAGGATGGGGTCATTTCGTCACATTTTGAAAAAATGTGACGATTTGACCCCTCTGCTCGACGAATCCCTCCGTGCAACGAATAAGAACAAGAAGGACAGTTTTCTAGAATTTCAGTGAGAGAGATGCTCCATACAGTTTTTTCTTTGGGTCAATGATAGGTGCAAAGGAGAAGGCGAATTTTGCTGCTCGCTTAAGCTCTTGTGCTTCGGCAAGTCTTTTGTTTCCTTTTGCGGTAAAAATAGCACCAGTTACCAGTGCAGGGACTCCGAGTATAAAGGTAATCATACTTGAAAGCCCCATTCCACTCGATGCATAGTGATATGAGCAGTCATTATAATTTGAACTGCTGCTATTATCCCTCTGACATTGTGCATACTGAGAGAAAGAGACAGCAGAAACTATTAAACTATAGAGTGTCAAGGTGGTTCCAACTGTCAAAAGAGGAACTCCAATTTTTTTATATTGATGTCCTTGATATTCAAGAGCGGATGCCTCTGAGAGCAAGTCATCTTTACTCCGTTTGTGGAGAGGTACTTCATCATCATTTTCATTATATGATCTTGCGATAGGAGGCGCAGCGGTTGGTCGCAGTGCCACTCGTTTTTCAATTTCTCCAAGCATAAAGGGATAGATGTCACAGCGACACTTTTCGCTTTCTTTACAAATTGCCTCTTCTTGTCTTATCCTTTCTATAAAGAGTGTTTTCTCGCCTGTTGTTAGCTCATCTAGTTTGTAGGTGACGCGGTGTTTATCTCGCTCACATAATGTTTTTTGCTCTTTTGTTAACGCGCTTTTCTTAGGCGGCAACGCAGTTTGCACTTGTGGGACGGCCTCTTTTTTCTCTTCTTTCTGAATTGCAACAGGTGATGCAGGTGTCTCTTCTGCAAAAAGTGGATTCAAGAACAGGACAAGTAATAGTAAACTGAATTTCATCATTTTCTCCTTTCGTAGTTCATCTCTCTTCCTGTTTTGTACCCTACAAAGAGATTTTTTATTGTCAAACCGGAAAGATATCGAAGTTTCTCAGAACAACAGTTTTCTAGAATTTCAGCGTTAGAGTTATTCCATACATCTTTTTCTTTGGGTTAATGATTGGTGCAACACCAAGTGAAGTTTTCATCTTTTGTGCCAATTTTATGTGTCGCTTTCCTTTTACAATGAGTGCCGATCCAACAATTACCATCGGAACTCCTATAAGATATGTTAATGACCCAGAAAACATCACTCCCATACCCTCAAGAAAACAGTATTCACCAGAACAATTGGATATTTGCTGTCCCGCAATAACAAAAGCAACAATGGTGTACGCAGTGAGAGTAAGCCCTATCGCCAACAGAGGAACGCCTACTTTTTTGATCTTCATACCATCTTGCTCCAGTTGTAGCGCGGAGGAAAGAATATTTGCCTGCTTCGCAGTGATTTTAGAATCTAAAGGAACATCCTGCGATGCAAAAAGCGGAACCCACAGTAAAACAAGCAACAACAAACTGAATTTCATAACTTTCTCCGTGTGTGATTCACATCTCACTCTGTTTTGTACAACATTGACTGCTTTTTTATTGAAAATCGGAAAGATTTTCATTTATTACTAACCTCTGATATACTGCGCGCAACTCATAGCGCTGGAGATGAAGTATGAAAAAGTTTTTTTCGATTGTGATACTAACACTTTTGTGTGGATTTATCTATGCGGCAACGCCTCGTGCCGTGGTGTTATCAAAAATCACCATTGATGGCAGAGCTGTCGACAGCAAGCCGTTGCTCTCAACTGTTGAACACGAAATGAAGCAAAAAGGCTTTCGAATTGTCGATATCGCCACCTCACTTATGGCACAATATACCACTCTGGAAAAAAAGATTAAACAGGG
>JAGLDR010000097.1 GCA_023145475.1 bacterium | reverse complement strand
CCGGTATATGCGTTATTCTCTTTTTGTATTTGAGCATTTAACACTTTGGCAATTTCGGGTATTAATCCCAATCTTTTGTGTTCAGCCAGAAGTTTGATAAAGTTTGTCAGCTTTGTATCAGCATCTTTGCCCAATGAATCCAACAGTGCATCGACTTTGACTTCATTAGAGATGATAGGTGCTTTAACCATGGCATCAACTTTAGGATCACTGTATGACTCAGCGATACCGTTTATTGCCACTACATACTTTGCTCTCTCCTTTTTATCAGCAACACTCAAAAGAGCATCAACATATCTTTTTGCTATGAGCTCTTCCATCTTATGCCACCTTCTTATCGAGCAGATCGATTATTTTTTTGTCATCGAGATGGATATCACTATTATTAATATTGTTATTCAGTACATCGTGGATGGCTTCTCTAATCACACGTCGCTCTTCGAGTGTGGATTTCTCCTCATACTGCTTCTCAAGTATCTTCAATTCATTATCTGAAATACCAGCGAACTTTACTGCAAGCAGCTCGGCCTCTTTTTCAGCTGTTTCGATAATATCCAGGGATTTCTTTTTACTCTCTTCGATACGTGCTTCAGCTTCTTTCTTCTCCTCTTTCGAGGCTTGAAGTTTTGCTTCAATCTCCTTAAGTTGGTCAGAGATCCCTTTCTGTCGTCCTGTAAAGAAATTTTTGATTGGGCTTGCCAAGAGGTAATAGAGTAACCCGGCAAAAATCAAAAAGTTAAAGACTCTTGGAATAAAGTCAGTATGTCTGCCTGTAAGAGCGAGATAGCGCTCAGCCTCCCCACTGCCACCGCTCGCCAGTAAAATTGCCGGAAGCAATAGTGCTGTTGCAATTGCAAAATATTTCATTTTCATCATCACTCTCCCTATAACTTACTGAACTTGGCTTTTAAGCTCTCTTTGAAAAGAGGCATTTGAGAAAGCAGGCTGTTTCTCAATGTCTCCTTCTCGCTCTCAAGTTTTTCCATGAAGGAAACATACTCTTTATCCAGCTCTGCCCGTTTGTTTTCAGCTTTGCTTTCAGCCAGGACTTTCGCCTCATCGATAGCCTTTTGTCTGATCCCAGAAGCTCTTGATCGCGCTTCATCAAGAATCCCTTCCGCTTCGGCGTGCAGTACTTCACTGTTTCCGGACAAATTCTTTGCAGCATTCAAATCATTGGCGATAGAATTATCTCTATCATCCATAAACTTTATCAATGGTTTGTAAAGTATTCGATTCAAAACCACAAGAAGTGTCAAAAACAATACTAAAACAAACAACATTAACGGTACACTTATGTCAAGCATTAAAACTCCTCTTAAGATTTGAGTTTATTTTATCATTTTAGATTTAAAAGTCGGATTAATAGTTAAGATTTTTTTATGATTTCCATAAATTTTTGCAGTTGTGTTTCATCTTCGAAGCTAATCTCCAACTTATTGGATTTGATTTTATGCTTGAAGGGGAGAAATTTTTTCAAATCGATTTCATAGGGTTGCATCCATTCTATTTGATCTTTGACTGCTTTTATCGGTTTTTTATCCAGCTGGACAAGTTTTTCCACTTCCCGCACGCTGAGTTTCTGTCCAATAATCGTATCGACGATCACCTTCTGGCGCTCCGGATCCAATCCGACAAGTATCTTGGCATGCCCCTGGGATATTTTCCCCTCCAGGAGTTTCTTTTGCACATAGCTGCTTAGTGAGAGCAGGCGCATTGTGTTGGTGATTTGCGACCTGCTTTTATGCACAACAGTAGAGAGCTCTTCGTGAGTGATACTGTGCACTTCGATCAACTCGGCATAGGAGTTGGCAAGTTCGATTGCATTGAGATTTTCTCTCTGAATATTCTCTATGAGCGCCAGCTCTCTGAGTTTGGCCGCATCGATATCGACATCCGCTATAATTGCCTTGATCCTGGTGATATTTGCAAGTTTATGCGCACGTAGACGGCGCTCACCTGCGATCAGGAGATAACCATCTTCTTTTTCCAATACGACGATAGGCTGAAGCAAACCATGACTTTTAATCGATTCGCTCAATTCAACCAATGCCTGCTCATCGAAATATTTTCGAGGCTGATAGGGATTGGCGGAGATCTCCTTGACCTCCAACTCTTCAACCA
>JAGLDR010000096.1 GCA_023145475.1 bacterium | reverse complement strand
GGTCCAAAATCATAGTAATGTTCTCTGATTAGCGACAGGATCTTTTCCTTGCGTGATTCAGTAATCTTGTTGTTGCTTGTCTTTCCTCTTTTGTGAGAAATTAAGCCTTCAACCCCTTCTTTTTGTGTCATCCTTTTATTTCCTACATCGCGGATGATACTCAGTCGATCAATCTCTTTTTTACTCATTAGTAGCATTTTCCCCATTTGAAGCCCTCCAAGTGAACAACATGTTGCACTTGACAGGATAGTTTAAAAAGCGGACATTTCTACTTTGCTCAAATAGGACATTACTACTTTGCTCTGACAATTCTATGCAATTTACTTGCCAAAATAATCTGACGCACCTATAATCCCCTGCACTATGCGGAGAAAAAGGTGTGGCGTACTTAAAACTAGAGCAAAAACAGCAGCTAAAACAGACGCAAAAGCTTAAAATGACTCTTGAGATGCGTCAAAGCATCTTAATCTTACAAAAGCAAATCCTTGAACTTCGTGATTATCTCATTGAAGAGCAAGAAAAAAACCCCTACCTCGATATTGATGACTGGGGTGGCGAAAGTGAACAAAAGACAGAAGCTTCAAAATCTGGTGACACCGTCTCTCTTGTTGCACCAACACCTAGTACTAATAATTCAAAAGAAACGCCACAATCCGATGAAAAGGCACCTTTCAGTGACTCCCTTGCAGAATTTGATTGGGATACCTACCGCAGTAACGCTGGTGGGAATATGGGTGAAACACATGTGAGAAAGCAAAATGATTATGATTCAAGCTTTCGATTTGAAAACATAACACCTGCTACTGAATCGCTCTCACAACAACTTGAAACGCAAGTTATATCTATGCAAATGGATGAAAATGTTAAAGATATCCTACTCTTTATGATATATAATCTTGATAGTAGAGGTTTTTTGAGAGAGACAAACGAAGAGATTTCTCTGATGCTTGAAGCTTCAGAAGAGTTCGTTGCAGAGGCACGAGAACATATAAAGCGGTTAGAGCCACTTGGTGTTGGTTCACTTAATCTTGTCTCCTATCTTCGTTTTATGTTTTTTGAAAACAAGACCCTTTCTGTTGAGCCTGACTGTGCAGAGAGAATTGCAACACTATTGAGCAGCAGTGAACTGCTTGACCATCTTAGTCAGAAGAATTATCAACATATTCTTGATGTGCTTGAGATTGACAATGCTACTTTTCGTCAGATGATATCAGTGTTGCAGACAATCTCACCCTACCCTGCTTTTGGGTACGATGAAGCAAAACCTGAGGCAGTTATTCCCGATATGCAAGTTCATCTTTTAAATGGTCATATTATTATTCAACTAGAAGACAAACTGCTTCCGTCAGTTGTGCTTAATGATGACTCTTTCACTAAAGATTTAGAAAGAGTGCACAGCAAGGGCGAAAAACAGTTTATAAAAGAGCAGTACCGAGCCGCAGAGTGGATTGTTAAAAGTCTATCAGAGAGAAATAAGACGCTCCATCAAGTTGCCTCATCACTCTTTAATTTTCAAAAAGCGTTTCTTGAATTTGGAGAAGAGTATCTTAAGCCACTGACACTAAAAGAGATTGCAGAGGATATTGGCAGACATGTCAGCACGGTAAGTCGGCTAACAAAGGGGAAATATGCAGTAACGACACACGGTGTCTATGAGCTAAAAGCTCTTTTTGTCAAACAAATCAACGAAAATATGGCAACTACAAACAAAAATCTTGAAACAGTAATCGTTGAGATTATCTCGCTTGAAGATCACTCACATCCTCTGAGCGATGATGATATTGCCTCTGAATTGACACGAAGAGGGATTGAAATTGCGCGAAGAACTGTTGCAAAATATCGTTCAAAATTGAAAATTCTGTCCGCAAGAGAGCGAAAAAGAGATTATCAATTTGTGGGAGAGCAGTAATGGGTATTTTAAGAGAATATCTCAGAGATGAGCTTATATTGACACAAATAACCCTTGATGATTCTCCCTCTGCTATCCACCTTCTAGCACAAGCAGCTGAGCCGTGGTCAGGAGTTTCTGTTGAAATACTAGAAAAGGCCGTAATGGTCAGAGAGCAACACGGCACTACTGGTGTTGGTAAGCGTGTTGCTATCCCGCATGGAAGGATGAAAGGGTTAGATGATGTTCTGCTTGTTATTGCAAACTCTAAAAACCCAATCGACTTCTCATCAGAAGATGGTGAAGGAGTTCAACTGATTTTTATGTTAATTGTTCCTGAGGATGACAACTTGCTTTATCTGAAGCTTCTTGCAAAAATATCACTGCTCTGTGCTGATAAAAAGACAAGAGAATTATTAATAAATGCCCATACCGCACAAGAAATAATCACTATTATTGAGGAGGGAGAATAATGCCAGCTTCTGCACCTATTCCTTTAACTTTGTTATTGGATAACGACAACTTGGAGTTGACAATTGTCAATATGCACAAGAAAAAACTGAGAGCGCTTGAAGTAAGTGATGCAAAAGTACAGGTAGTCGGACTTTCGATTGCAGGATTTGTTGATCACCTCTATAAAGGACGAATTCAACTTTTTGGAAAGAGTGAAAAAGATTACTGTGATACTCTTACTAAAAAAGAGCTCCACAGGAAAGTTGATATTTTTCTCTCAGCTCAACCGGTTGCTGTTGTTTTTACTGCGCCAGTGCAACCACCTGATTATTTTATAGAAATCGCAAATAAATATAATGTTCCTGTTTTCCAAACAAAAAAACCAAGCAGTATTTTCCTCGACTACATTAAAGACTATCTCAACAACGCTCTTGCGACCTATACGCAAGTTCATGCACAACTTCTTGAGATATTTGGAGTTGGACTTTTGATGATGGGAAAAAGTGGAATTGGAAAGAGTGAAACAACCCTCGATTTGGTTTTGCGAGGTCACAAAATGATTTCCGATGATGTTGTTGAAGTGAAATTTATTCCTCCAAATCACCTTATCGGGCAAGCTAATGATATGATGGGAAATCTTCTTGAAATACGCGGTATTGGACTGATTGATTTACAGCGGATGTTTGGTATTACAGCAGTTACATCTGTCAGAGAGATTGATGCAATTGTTGAACTGATATCCTATGAAGATGTTGAAGATTATGACTATGAACGAATTGGAAGTGTGACAAAATATAAAGAGCTCTTAGGCGTTTCTAAACCCTATTATGTTATTCCTGTGAGACATGGAAGTAATTTGAGCGCGGTGATTGAAGCAACAGCGAGAGATTTCCTCCTCAAAGAGCAAGGAATTAATGTCGCCGAAGAATTTGAAAAGAAACTAGATAAAATACTTCAACAACATGGAGAGAACTAAATGTATTCATGCTTTTTTGTTACTCACGGAGAGTTGGGCGAAATGCTTGTTTCTACAGCAAATATGATTCTAAAAGAAGATGCAGATGATCGCGTAAAGATATTCTCTGTTGATTATAGTATGCTTCCAGATATGCAAAAAATTCAGAAAAATGTGGAGATTGCTATCGACTTGGAGATTAAGAAGAGTCGTAAGGTTATTCTTTTTACCGATATTTTTGGTGGAAGTCCTTCTAATCTCGCATTTACCTTTTCAAAAAGAGCAAATGTTGATGTTCTTGCAGGAGTCAATCTTCCGATGGTACTCAGTGCGTTTGAGAGAAGAGATCGAGATGAACCATTTGAGAAAACCATCTCTGCAATTTTAAAGAGTGGAAAAGGCAACATTGTAAGTGCGAAACAACTTATGGAGAAAGATTTATAATGGAAAAAAGTATTACAATCAGCAATCGTCTTGGACTTCACGCTCGGGCTGCAAGTCTTTTTGTGAGAGAAGCTGAACCATTTCCTTGTAAGGTCGAGATTGAAAAAGATGGTGTCCGGATAAATGCAAAAAGTATTATGGGTATCTTAATGCTTGCTGCCCCTTTTGGGAGCACTATCACAATTTCTTGCACAGGAGAGCAAGAAGAGCAGTGTTTAGACACGCTTATCTCTCTTGTGGAGAATAAATTCAATGAGGAGAATTAACATCTCATGGTAAAAGATCGTCATCAGATCAAAGGTGAGAAGATTGTTGAAGGAATTGGGATTGGTGCACTTTTTTACATCGATCAAGAACATCTCTCTATTCCGCATATTTCACTTCACGGGGATAAGGCGCTCGAAGCGGATGAAGTAACACGATTTAAAGAAGCTATCATTTCAGTGGTAGCCGACATAGATCTTTCAATGAATAAAGATGCAATCAACAAAGATGTATTTGCTATTTTAGAAGTACACAAAATGATGATTCAAGATCCGATGATTCTTGATAAAGTTGCTCAAGAAATCGATACGAACTCTATCAATGCCGAATGGGCCATTATTAATGTTATCGAATCGATAGCAAGCGTACTGACGGCAAGTGCTGGGGATTATTATGGAAAGGCGAAAGTTGCCGACCTTACTATCGTTGAGCAGAAACTCATATCATCTCTTACCGGTCAATCTAATGAAAATATTTTTGATTATCTTCCAAAAGAAGATGTCATTATCTGTGCGCACTCTTTGACTGTTAGTGATTTGAATGAGCTTGCATCCCACTCACAAGTGCAAGGTGTCGTCTTAGAAATTCCCGGTGGTGTAAGCCATTTGACTATTGTTCTTCGTGCTCTTGATATTCCCTCTGTTCTCGGTGTTCCTTCACTCATTAGTGCTTTAGACTATGGAGACTCTATCATTGTTGATGGCCTGAAAGGTGAGGTAATCTTACGCCCATCAGCAAAAGAGATAACGAATGCAAAAAAGGTAAAGACTAACTATCAAACCTATTTCAACCGCTTTTTAGAAGGTGTCGAAGAGCCTTCTATATCGAGAGATGGCTATCATATGGATATTGGAGGAAATATAGAGGTTGAGGAAGATGTTCCACAGGTATTGAAATATGGAGGGGATCATATTGGGCTTTTCCGCACAGAATTGCTCTATCTTGACGCGCAAAATATTCCTGATGAGGATACACAGTATGAACTTTTCTATAAAGTGCTTCACGCAACATATCCTGCTCCTGTTACCGTCCGTATTTTTGACTTTGGGGGAGATAAAGAGGGAAACATATTGAATTCAGGCGGTGTTATGGGAATGAGAGGCATTCGTTTCTTACCTAATGCGCCACATGTTTTTGACCCTCAAATTAGAGCACTGATTAGAGTTGCTGAGCTGGGAAATCTAAAGATAATGCTTCCTTTTGTCTCTGCAATCTCTGAAATTGATGATTTCAAAGCCTACCTTTATAGACACGCTGAAGATCTTGGTCTGCTGCACCATCTTGAAAAGATTAGTATTGGCGCAATGATTGAAATCCCAGCTGCCCTTTTTATTGCTGAACAGATTGCAGCGAAGGTTGACTTTTTTAGTGTTGGAACCAATGATTTAATACAGTATATGATGGCAGTTGAGCGACACAACAAGACAATGTCTGAATATTTTAGCCACTTCCACCCTGCTCTTTTGCGTGCACTCTACAATCTTGCGCACATTGCAAGAAGCTACAATATTAAGATATCTATCTGTGGTGAGATGGGTGCTGACCCCCATTTTACCCTGATGTTTATGGCAATGGGGATTACAGGACTTAGTATGTCTGCACACTCCATTCCTATTATTAAGAAAATCATTAAAAATAGTTATATTTTTGAGGGAAAAGAGTTGCTAAACGACGCTCTTTTAGTAGAGTCTGTCGAGGAGATGCGCTCTTTGGTCCATGACTATATGGCAAAGAAATTTCCGCATATTTTTTATAAAACTTGGGCACATACCGTAGAGGAGGTTGATTGATGACTATTTCCAAATTAACAGATTTAATTACTTTAGCAAAAAGTGGTGAGACAAAGAGAATGGCTGTTGCCGCTGCTGCTGATAAACCAGTACTTGAAGCTGTTTTTAAAGCAATGTCAGAAAAGATTGTAAAGCCAATATTAGTTGGCGACAAAAAAGAGATTGAAGAGATTTCAAAAGAACTCAATCAATCGTTAGATGGCATTGATATAATTGATGAAAAGTTACCAAAACAGGCCGTTGCAATTGCAGTTGCACTCATTAGAGAAGGTAAGGCTGACATTTTGATGAAGGGGCTTGTAAGCAGTGCGGATCTCTTACGCGGTGTTCTTAATAAAGAAAAAGGACTTCGTAAAGGCTCTACTATTAGCCATGTTGCTCTTTTCGAAATTCCAACTTATCACAAATTGTTGGCAGTAACTGATGCGGCGATGAATGTTGCCCCTAATTTCAAAGAGAAGGTGGCAATCGTAAACAATACTGTAGAACTTTTTCATAAACTAGGCGTAAAACAACCAAAAGTTGCTGTTGTCGCTGCCGTTGAAACAGTAAATGAAAAAATGGAAGCAACAGTTCATGCAGCTATGTTGACCTCTATGTGCAAAAGAAACCAGATAAAAGGGTGCATACTTGATGGACCGTTAGCCGTAGATAACGCTGTCAGTAAAGAGGCTTGTGATCACAAAGGAATCGTTAGTGAAGTTGGTGGAGATTCTGATATCATCGTCTGTCCCGATATTGAAGCTGCGAATGTAATGTATAAGACACTGAATTTCCTTGCTGGAGCAAAAGCTGCAGCTGTTATTATGGGCGCTTCTGTTCCTATCGTTCTCACATCAAGAGCGGACACGAATGAGGCAAAACACTTTTCTATTGCACTTGCTGCTGCAATGAACTAAGGAGAATACAATGAGAATATTAGCTATTAATCCCGGTTCGACATCAACAAAAATTGCTGTATTTGAAAATACAAAACAACTTTTCTTGAAAAACATCAAGCACTCAGTTGAAGAGCTTGCTCCATTTGAAAAGATTATTGATCAATATGATTTCCGAAAAGATATTATTATAAAAGAGTTGGTTGATGCTGGATTTGACATAAAGGATCTTACTGCCGTTGTTGGTCGTGGTGGACTTCTAAAGCCTATTTCAGGTGGTGTTTATCGTGTTAATGCAGCGATGCTTAAAGATTTGCAGACAAGCTCAATGGGCGAACACGCATCTAATCTCGGTGGTGTTATCGCTCTTGAAATTGCAAAAAATGGTGGTGAGAATATTGAATCATTTATTGTTGACCCCGTTGTTGTCGATGAGATGGATGACCTTGCACGAATAAGTGGAATACCAGAACTTCCACGCGTAAGTATCTTTCACGCACTCAATCAAAAAGCTGTCGCTCGTCGTTATGCTGAAGAGTCAGATAAAAACTATAATGAACTCAACCTTATCGTTGTTCATATGGGTGGTGGCGTCTCTGTTGGTGCACATAAGAATGGCAGAGTTGTTGATGTCAACAATGCACTAGACGGCGATGGTTCGTTCAGTCCAGAAAGAAGTGGTGGCGTCCCCTCAGGACAACTTGCACGCCTCTGCTTTTCAGGGAAATATACCCTTCCTGAAATCCAGCAAATGCTTAAAGGTAAAGGTGGACTTGTTGCCTATCTTGGCACCAATGACGCATACGAAGTTGAAATGAGAGTAAAAGATGATGATAAAGAGGCGACAGCCATTTATCGTGCGATGGCATACCAAATCAGTAAGGATGTTGGTGCAATGGCAACTGTTCTTGAAGGCAAAGTTGACCAAATTATCCTGACCGGAGGCGTTGCCTACGATAAAGGATTTGTCGGTTGGTTAAAGCAGGGAATGGGTTTTATTGCCGACATCACTGTCTATCCTGGTGAAGATGAGATGAAGGCACTTGCAAACGGTGGCTATATGGCCATAAAAGGATCACTTGATGTGCAGGAGTATGTGTAGTTAATGACTCTTTTTCGTTGGAACATAGTTATGAGAATAGAGGGGCTTATGCCCCTTTTTCTTTTGGCTTTTCTTGGTTTCAACGGCTGTACAGCAACAAATCAGACACTAAAACAGAAAAAAAATACATTCCACGAAATCTGTTTCTATCCTGCGGCACTTCCAAAGACGGCAACTATTCACAATCTTCACGAAGCTGCTAACATCTTTACAGAACAAAATAGAGAAAATGGCGCAAAAATTATAGACTCATTTGTGATTAACAATAATATCTGTTTTTTTATGAGTCGTGCAAAAGTTCTCTTACCAACACACTATCACAAGAAAATTGCTCCTGAAACAAGCTATATTCTCTCTTCAACTTTTTCAAACTCTACACGCTCTCGCTATACAATTAGGCTCGGCAAAAAGAGTATCGTAAAAGATACCTACTCTTTAGATGAAAAACTGCCTCTCCTCTCGCCTCTTTCACACGGCATTAGAATTATTGCTCCAGCTAAAAAGATTCTTCGTTTCTTTAGAAAGTTACAAACTCTCTCTTTTGTTGTTCAAATAGGAATCCTTCCAACCGGAGAGGTAGCACTGCAAAGCAATCGTTCAGATACAGCTCGCTCTCTTCTTCTTCTGTGGAAATCGAATCTATTTGATTTAGATACACCAGTGCCAGGAGAATACGCCATAATGGCATCGGCCTCTAAGCCTGCGAAAGAATCAATAAGAATATTCAATCCAGAATGGAATCTTGAAGTTGTTCCAACTGGTTTTAGAGCAGAGGGAGCTAAGTTACTCTTTTCAACTGGCACTTTAAACTCGGCGTGGGATGGTGAACATACCCTTCGTTTTCTTTATGCTCTTGCCTATTCTCATTTGCAATCTCCCGCTGATGCTCTGCTTTTTGCTCCACAGGTTTTAGGTGCGACACCACGCGTACAGGTCACCCTTTTGAGCAGCGAAATCTTTTTTCCTAACATTTCAATGCTCTCTTCCGCTGAAACATTCTATTGGATGGAAGGGGTAAAAAAAGAGATTGAAAAGTATCCACCTGCATTTTATGCCAATCTTTTATCGTTAAAGATGGCGAAAAAGATATTTACAGGAAACAGTCAATTTCTTGGTGGCAAAGGTTTGCAAGGTCCAGCTGACAGCATAGATTTCACTGAAATGAGCCGCTACTTTTTTCGAAAAGATGGTCTCTATGGAGAACTCTTTGGCACTATGAAGCTCTATCAATACCAAGGCGACATTCTTTTTGAATCAACAATGATAAGTGAAGATGTTATGAAGCCATTCAAGGCTTATTTTGGCAAAAAAGAGAGAGAGACCAAAAATGTTATTGTCTCACTGCTTGTTACTGGCACAGAGAGTAATACCACTATTGATGCTATTGAAAAGATGATTTCTACACAGCCAGACATTCACATCATTCAAAGATTACATGAAGAACTTTCAGAGAGTGTTGGGTGGGCATCTATCTCTCTTTCTATTTCACCACAAAAAGAGACAGAGATTGTTGCTTTATATAAGAAGATAAGTGAGAAAGAAGGTAAAAACAGAGTATACTTAGGGGTTTATCGTGTCAAAAAAGAAAGGTAAGTCAACAAAGAAAAAGCAGGATTTATCACTTAAAAACCATAAGAGAATTTTTCAAATAGAGATTTTCTCATCAATAGCCCTCCTTATTGTTACCTTTATATGGATTAGCCTCGCTGCCTATGATTCAAACAGCTCAAAAGCGATGATGAATCATTCATTTTTCACAGGAAGCATGGGCTTTTACATGGCTCATTGGCTCGCTTCTCTATTTGGCTATTCCGCCTTTTTTCTTCCTCTTCTCACATTTCCCCTGCTCCTTGGCTATTTTTTCAAACCGATTCGCCTCCACTTTCTCTGGGTGACTCTTCTTATCTTGCTCTGGATGCCATTTCAGCAGCTTACAAAGTGGGATCCACTTCATTGGAGCATCTCTGGTGGGTCATTAGGAAAGTTTATTCTCTCATCAGTGATGTTAGAATATCTTGGTATTGTTGGCTCGTGGCTTTTCTTGATTATAACACTTCCGGTGCTCTTTATGGTCATTTTTAGAACGCCACTCTTTTCGCCGATTACTCGCTTTTTTGCAAAATGGATGCGCAAGGTATATGACCAACTTCAAACAGAGCCAAAAGAGGCAAATTCAGAAGAAATTCAAGCTGATGAGCCTGAAGTTAAGAGTGAGACAGAACCTGCCGAGGAGTTACCTGTAGCTACCCCTATTCTGCAAGATGAGGTTATATCCGAGAGCGAAGACGAAGAAACACAATCAATATCACCTATAGAAGAGCGGGAGAAGCAACCGCGTAAAAAGATTCCAGTAATAAGTAAAAAGGATGATGACAAAGCAACCATAATTCTCACATCTCGAAAGATGGGCGGATATAAGCTTCCACCACTTGACCTTTTAGAAGAGGATGAAAAGGTCAATCTTGATAAAAAAGCTCTTGAGTTTCAGGTGCATCAGACAGCAGAAATTATAGAGAAAACACTACAAAGCTACAAAGTTGATATTTCAGCAGCAGCAATTAAACCCGGACCTGTAGTTACACTCTATCAAATGAAACTTGGACCAGGAGAGCGAGTAAATAAGGTCTCGAATCTTAAAGATGATTTGGCAATTGTTGTAAACGGCAAGCGAATCCGAGTGGTTGAAAAGATTCCAGGAACACAGTATATAGGCATTGAAGTGCCAAATGACACCCGCATTATGATTCGACTTCACAGTATTATAGCAAGTGAACAGTTCCAAAAAGAGCTCGGTAAAGGGATGCCAATGGCACTCGGACAAGATGTTGGTGGAGAGACTATTGTCAGTAATCTCGCAAAAATGCCTCACCTCCTCGTTGCCGGTACAACAGGAAGTGGTAAATCAGTTGGAATTAACTCTTTTATTATGTCACTTCTCTACACAATGAGCTCTGATGAAGTAAAATTCATTTTAATAGATCCAAAAGGGAATGAATTTAACATTTATGAAGGGATTCCACACCTACTGATGAAGGTCGTGACTGATCCAAAAATGGCAGCAAAAGCGCTCCAATGGGCGGTTGGAGAGATGACCGATCGATTTAAGAAATTACAAGAGAACAAAGTTCGTGATATTGGCGAGTACAATCAAAAGAGAGAGAGAATTAACAAAAATCTTCAAAACGAAGATGACCACCTTCTCTTTCTTCCTTACATTATTGTTGTGATTGATGAGTTTGCTGACTTGATGATTACCGCAGGGAAAGATGTCGAGCAATCTGTGCAGAGAATTGCACAAAAAGCGCGAGCTGCAGGCATTCATCTTATTATTGCAACACAACGCCCAACAAGAGATGTCATTACAGGAACAATCAAAATGAATCTGCCTGTTCGTATCGCCTTTAGAGTCTCATCAGGCATTGATAGTCGGACAATTCTAGATACTGGTGGTGCCGAGCTTCTTCTTGGAAATGGAGATATGCTCTTCACCCCTCCTGGCAGTAGTGAGCCAACTCGTGTCCATGGTGCTTTTGTTTCAACTGAAGAGATAAAAAGAACCGTTGAATTTATAAAAGCCCAAATCCCTAATGATACTGAGGTTGAGCTGTTAAATCTTGAAGAGGCAATGCAGCCAGTAGGCACAGGAAGTAGCGAAACCCATGATGAACTGTGGGATGATGTCATTGCAGTCATTAGGAAAGAGCAAAAATGTAGCACATCTCTTCTTCAAAGAAAACTGGGGATTGGTTATGGACGGGCAAGCAGAATTGTTGATCAACTTGAAGATGAAGGACTCGTGAGTGCACCAGAAGGTGCCCAATCAAAACGAGAGGTTCTTATCCCCGAAGAGTAGATAAAACTGGAGGCATCCAATGGTAAAACGGTTTGTTATCGTCCTCTTTTTAATCCTATTTGTTGGAGCATTTGTTTTTGGCGGAGAGATGCGAGGTATCTTGCCACCACTGCTTGCAATAGCACTCGCTTTTATCACAAAACAGGTGATAATTTCGCTCTTTGCTGGAGTCTGGGCAGGAGCAACGCTTCTTGTTGGATTTGACTCAACACTTTCACTCCTTAAAGCACTTTTTATTGGATTCTTTCGATCTGCAGATACCTATATTGTCAACGGACTGAACGAAACAACTCATATTATGATTGTCATCTTTTCGCTGACTATTGGCGGAATGGTCGGTGTTATCAGTCGATCAGGCGGAATGCTTGGCATTGTGAAAAGCCTTTCAAAATATACAGACACACCAGTGAAAGCACAAATTCTGACATGGTTTATGGGAATTGTTATCTTTTTTGATGACTATGCAAACTCTCTTATTGTTGGAAACACAATGCGTCCAGTAACCGATAAAATGAGAATCAGCCGAGAGAAGCTAAGCTATATTATTGATTCAACCAGCGCACCTGTTGCCTCTGTTTCCATTCTTTCAACATGGATTGGATATGAAGTTGGTCTTATTGGAGACGCATTTGGACAGTTTGGAAACAATACCGATCCATATATGGCATTTATCTATTCTCTCCCCTACCGTTTTTATGCTATTTTACTGCTTGTCATTATGCCCGTTTTTATTGTGATGAGACGAGATTTTGGCTCTATGTATACAGCAGAAAAGCGAGCAATTCTTAAAGGCGAAGTTTATGACCCAACATCCCCTGCAACACCAGGAAAAGAGATAGTGATGATGGAGACACCAGAAGATGATATGTGCAAATGGTACAACGCTGCACTTCCAATTGGGATAATGATTTTAGCAACTTTCATCGGTATTGGCATCAGTGGATACTTTTCACTACAGGGAAAAGTTGCTTCATTGACAAGCATCATATCTGCTGCAGACTCTTTTAAAGTGCTTATCTGGTCTTCACTGATTGCCACTATTGTTGCCGTTGTGCTTGTGGTATTGCAAAAAATTGAAACTATTGAAGGAGCCATTTCAGCATGGGTTGAAGGGGTAAAATCAATGGTGCTTGCAATGATTATTCTTACGCTCGCTTGGGGACTTAGTCTTATTACTAAAGAGTTGAATACCGCTGAATATTTATCGCAAATTCTATCAGACAGCCTCAACATAGGCTTTTTGCCTGTGATTGTCTTTATCATTGCGGCTCTCACTAGTTTTGCAACAGGAACATCGTGGGGAAGCATGGCAATACTCTTTCCGACCGCCCTTCCACTCGTGAATGCCATTGGGCAGACTCAATCAATTTCAACGGGAGAGCTTTCTCCAATGCTCTATGCAACCATCGGTGCTATTCTGACTGGTTCTATCTTTGGAGACCACTGTTCACCGATTTCAGACACAACGATTATGGCAAGTATGTCTAGCCACGTCAACCATCTTGATCATGTTCGCACACAGATTCCATATGTCTTACTGTTTGGAACCATTGCAATCGTTTTTGGGTATCTTCCTGCAGGATTTGGGGTGAACCCCTATCTTTTGATGCTTATTCAATTTGTCGTTGCGATTGGATTTATTCTCTATTTTGGAAAAAAATTGCCTGAGGATAGCTGAATGATGTTGGTTTGTTTTGGGTACCCACAAGAGGCACCCCTACGATATTTGTGAGAAATCTTTGTAGGGGCAATCCTTTATGGTTGCCCATGTTTAACACAAACGGAACGGGGTAATTCCGCTCCATTTTGAAGAAATGTGGCGGTTTGACCCCTGCCGTTCAGCGAAGATTGTTAACACAATTACACCAATATTCGATATTATTCCCTAGGTAAAAAGTCGGTTTTAGGAGATTATTCCCTAGGTAAAAAGTCGGTTTTTTGATATTTTCTTGACGAATCAATTTCATTGAATACACTTAAGTAGTTGAATAACCTATGATTAGGTGATTGTATGAAGAAATTTAAATTTGACATGAAACGAAAGTTCACAAAACAGCTTTTTTATTGGCTGGAAAATCGCTCTGAAACCCCTCTTTTGGTCATCGGAGCACGGCAGACTGGTAAAACATATATCATAAAGAAATTTTGCGAAAAACAATTTAACAACTATATCTATATCAACTTTGAAGAGGAATCAGAATATCGTGATTTCTTTGAAGAAAACCTTAACCCAGAAAAAATCATAAAAAAGATTGAAGCATACAGAGGTTACAAGATTGATATAGAAAACTGCATTATTTTTATTGATGAAGTGCAATTAAGTGAAAGAGCCATAACTTCGTTAAAATATTTTAATGAATCAGAAAAAGATTATAAAATCATCTGTGCAGGCAGTCTGCTTGGTGTTGTCCTCAATCGCTTTACAAGCTCTTTTCCTGTGGGAAAAGTGGCAATAGAATATCTGTATCCTATGGATTTTGAAGAGTTTCTTTTAGCATCGGGAGAGACACTCATCAATGATGCAATCACTTATTCATACCAAAGATTAAAACCACTTAGCGAGCCTCTCCACAAGAAAGCTCTCTCACTATATCGAACATATCTCTGTGTTGGTGGTATGCCAGCAGCCATTTTGGAATATCTGAAGAAACAAAAGGATCTTACGCTTTTTGACAGAAGCGTTCATACTAATATAATCTTTTCTTATCTTGCTGACATGTCAAAACACACCACTTCTTCTCAAGCAGTCAAAACCAATCAAATTTATAGTGCGATGCCTTCTCAACTGGCAAAGACAAACAAAAAGTTCAAATATAAACTTGTTGGTAAAAGAGCAAAAAAAGATGGATATGAATCAGCAATTGAATGGTTACTCACTGCTGGACTTTTGCTGAAATCTGTGAAAATAGCACGACCGCAAGCGCCACTCTCTGCCTATCAGAAAAATAGTTATTTCAAGCTTTTCCTCTCAGATGTTGGATTACTAACATCACTTTCCAAACTCAATTTTGGAGATATAATTTTAGAAACATCTTTTATATATCGAGGAATACTAACAGAAAATTTTGTTGCAGAGAATTTTGCTAACAAAAATATTGATCTTTTCTATTGGGAGTCAGCGGCAAGTGCAGAAGTTGATTTTATTCTAAACATTGACGGGAAGATTATCCCTGTTGAAGTAAAAGCATCAGATAATACAAAATCAAAAAGTCTTCAGTCCTATACAGGAAAACACGCGCCAGAATATTCTATCAGAATCTCTTCTAAGAACTTTGGATATAACAATAAAATCAAGTCGATACCATTGTATGCTGTTCATTTGATAGGCATCTAAAATGTAGGTCATCGAGTGATTGCGGAGCAA
>JAGLDR010000095.1 GCA_023145475.1 bacterium | reverse complement strand
CATCTTCTCAATGGGATTATCTGTCTGAAAATATACCACAAGGAAGTAATTATACAATTCTCACCTCAGATAAAGATGGTAAATTATACCTTGCATTTCGCTCAACAGATGGGATAAAAGTGGTTTATAGCAATGAAGATGCAACAAAATGGTATCCTCTTACAGATCCTGTGGTAACATATGGTGATGCATCATTTGATTTCAAGGTGGATTCGCATGGAGTACCTTTTTTATCATATATACAGTATTCTCAAGAGTCTCCTGGAACAAGTGTAGCTATTGTTTCTTACTACGATACAGCAAATAATATATGGAAGATTCTTGGGAATACTGGTTTTACAGGGATTCGAAAGGAAGATTCTCCTAATGTTCCCCAGCTTACGGTTAATAGTAAGTCTAACATCTATGTTAAATTTATCACTGAAGATTATAAAAGTATAAAAATCATGAAATATGACGAGACTTCTAAAGCATGGACAATGTTTTTAGAACATGAATATGAGGAAATGAAATCAAATGTTAATATTTCCTTTGATAGAAAAGGCACTTTATTTGCTTCGTTTGTTACCACAGAAAATGGGGAATTGAAGACAGATGTTATGAAGTATATTACATCATCTCTAAGTTGGGAGATTATAGGAGAAGATATTGCCGAATCATGTGGGGTCCCTCTGTTTGATAATGAAAATCGTCTTTTTGTATCTTGTTCTAATTTGGGGATTATGAAGTTTTATGATGATATGTCTGATAGTGGTAATACAGCTGGCGACACCGGTGACACAGCCAACAGTGCAGAGGATACGTCAGACAGCGAAAATTCATCAGACAGCGATGGCGGAAACGCCTGTGCAGCAGTGGTAATTTGGTGATACAGTAAAAACGCACAGACGCGTCTCTGCGGGAAAGGATTTGATTTCGCTGCTCAATAAATATCTACGCCAAATCGCCTAAAACCTTTTCAACTTCCTCTAAAATCTCACCTGATTTAACCAATGCCTTCATCGCTGTATGATCAGGATAGAGCGGTCTATCAATATCAAGGAAATCGACATGTTTTCTAATAACTTTTTTAGCGATTGAAACGCCGTCGCCTTCATCTTCATATTTTCTGATGTCAAGTGCCTGAGCTGCAGCCATCATCTCAATGCCCAGAATACCATAGGCGTTATCGAGAATCTGGAAGTTCTTAATAGCGGTATTCATTCCCATTGAGACAAAATCTTCTTGATCTGCAGCAGCAGGAATTGATTGAATGACCGCTGGTGTACAGAGAATTTTTTGTTCTACAATTTGAGTGTCGGCAGTATATTGACTCAACATTAAACCACTGAAGAGTCCTGGGTTTGTTGCCAGAAATGGGGGAAGTCCAGTGCTGAGTGCTGGATTGTTGAGGCGGTTCATTCGTCTCTCACTGAGAACGCTGACCATTGTAATTGCTTGACCAATCAACTCCATTGGCAGTGCAACGGGTGTCCCTTGAAAATTTGCGCCACTGAGTGCCATATCTTCATCAGGAAAAAAGACTGGATTGTCGCAGACACCGCTCAACTCAATTTCAACCTGCTCTTTTGCATATTTAAGTGCATCGTGAGCTGAACCAATAATTTGTGGTGTTGAACGCATAGAATAGGCATCTTGTACCTTTACTTTTACCTTTCCTGTTATCAAATCGGAGTTGTCGACACACTTTCTGATTGCCGCTGCACTTCTGACTGCACCAGCAAATCCACGAGCAACATGGATATTAGGAAGATAGGGTTTTAAGTTTGCTTTGAGGGCGATAAGCGACATTGCCGCACCGATTTCAGCCTGCTTTAACCATCTTTCAGTATCCCACAGCAAAATTGCACTCATTGCGGTAAGAACATTGCTCCCGTTAATTGTTGCAAGACCGTCTCTGGCTTTAAGACCAGGAACTTCAATTCCAGCTTGCTTGAATGCCTCAGCCCCTGGAAGAAGCTCGCCTTTGTAGTATGCCTGACCTTCGCCAAGCAGTGTGAGTGCAATCTGGCTCATTGGTGCTAAATCACCGCTTGCTCCAACAGAGCCTTTTTGGCAAACGAATGGTGTTACGCCTTTGTTCAGCATTTCAACAAGTGTTTGCGTAATCACTAACCTCATGCCGCTATTTCCGTGTGCGTGGACATTAATACGACCAGTCATTGCACCTCGTACATACTCAAGTGGAGCGGGATCGCCAATGCCTGCACTGTGATTATAAATGAGATATTTTTGAAATTCAGCCAACTGATCATCTTCAAGGACTGTTTCAGAAAACTCACCAATTCCAGTATTAACACCATACATTATTTCATGGTTTTCAATCTTGCGTTCCACCATCTTGCGACATTTTTGAATTCTTTCGATTGCGTCTGCTGATAATTCAACCTTTTCATTAAAACGGGCAACTTTTACCAACTGCTCTACGCTTAGATGGCCACCACTAAGTACAACTGTCATAATACACTCCTTTGAAAAAAACATTTTACGAAGCACTATAACTATTAAAGAGAGGAAATGCAATTGTAAAAACTGTTTACACATTTATCTATTGTAAACCCTCTTCCTCCGAAGAATGCTTGCTTATTAAGGTTTTCTGTGGTATCAATCGTGGCATATTTATTGCTTAATAGCATAGATTGTTGTTGAACTGTACTGTATTTTTTGGAGGATACCATGAACAAAGAGATTAAGCCGGCTGACGGCAAACTGCTGATTTTTATTCCCGGGATGGGAGCTATTACCTCAACTATGCTTGCTGGAATTTTTCATATCCGCAAAGGTCTGCAAAAACCTATTGGCTCGTTGACACAGATGGGGCATATTCGCCTTGGAAAACGGACAGAGAACCATTCGCCACTTATCAAAGATTTTATTCCACTTGCCGACTTGAACACAATTGAGTTTGCTGGGTGGGACATCTTTACAGACAATATGTTTGAAGCAGGAATGAATGCTAAAGTGTTGGGTGTAGATCAGCTTATGGCTGTTAAGGATGAGCTCTCTGCAATTACTCCAATGTCTGCTGTTTTTTCAAAGAAATGGGTTAAGAATATAGATGGACCAAATGTTAAAACAGGCAAAAACCATATGGATCTTGCCGAGCAGTTGATGGAAGATATGAAGCGCACAATGCAGGAAAAAGGTGCAAACCGTGCCGTTATGATTTGGAATGCGTCAACTGAAGCTTACAAAGCTCCAGGTGAGATTCATGAGTCATTAGCAAGTCTTGAGAAAGCGATGAGAGAAAATCACGAAGAGGTTACTCCAAGTGTTATTTATGCATATGCTGCACTCTCTCTCGGCATTCCTTTTGCCAATGGTGCTCCTAACTTCAGTGTTGATTTGCCAGCGATTCTTGAGCTTGCAGAGCAAAAGAGAGTTCCAATTGCCGGAAAAGATTGGAAGACAGGTCAAACTTTGATGAAGACGATTCTTGGACCTGGCTTGAAAGCTCGTATGCTTGGTTTGAATGGGTGGTTTTCAACAAATATACTTGGAAATAGAGATGGCGAAGTTCTTGATGATCCAGCCAACTTTAAGACCAAAGAGGTCTCTAAATTGAGCGTTCTTGATACTATTCTTCAGCCAGATCGTTATCCCGATTTGTATGGAAAGTATTATCACAAAGTTCGTATTAACTACTATCCACCTCGTGGTGATGAGAAAGAGGCGTGGGATAATATCGACATCTTTGGATGGATGAATATGCCAATGCAGATTAAAATTAACTTTCTTTGCAGAGACTCTATTCTTGCTGCTCCTGTTGCACTTGATATTGCACTCTTTATGGATTTTGCCTCTCGTGCTGATTTTTATGGTATTCAAGAGTGGCTTTCATTCTACTTCAAGTCACCGCAAACTGCTGCAGGTCTCTATCCTGAGCATGACATCTTTATTCAGCTCAAAAAGTTGAAGAACACTTTGCGTTTTGTTATGGGCGAAGAGCTTATCACTCATCTTGGCAAAGAGTACTACGACTATCTTGCTGAAGACTAGAGAGCTCCTTTTCAGTAACACCCTCTTTTCTTAGATACTTTTCTCCTTTTTTTAATCAGAAAAATAAAGATGTTGCGTCTCAGTAAAAAAAATGCTACAACTTTCTGTTACTATGATGAACTGAGAGGTGTGTAATGGGACAGACATTTGTAGAAAAGATTTTTTCAAAAAGAGCCGGACGCGCTGTTGTGCCCGGAACAATTCTAACCGTAAAACCTGATTATGTATTGACGCACGATAACAGTGCTGCAATTTACAAAACATTCACAGGGATGGGTGCAACAAAAGTGTTTGATAAAAATCAACCGCTTATTGTACTTGATCACATTGTGCCTGCGTCAAGTGAAAAGGCTGCAATCAATCACAAAACAGTTCGTGAGTTTGTAGCAGATCAACAGCTTCCTCATTTTTATGATGGCGGGCGTGGTATTTGTCATCAGGTTGTTGTTGAAGAGGGCTTTGCAAGACCGGGCTCACTTATTGTTGGTTCTGACTCACACACAACGACATATGGTGCTCTCGGGGCATTTAGCACGGGGATTGGTCGTAGTGAAGCCGCAGGGATTTGGGCTCTTGGAGAAATTTGGCTCAAAGTGCCTGAAAGTATGAAGATTGTCTTGAATGGCATACCAAAAAAACATATCTTATCAAAAGATGTTTTGCTGCACATTGCAGGAAAGATAAAAGCAGATGGTGCACTCTATCGTTCAATAGAGTTTTCAGGAAGTTATATTGAAAATCTCTCATTTGAACAGCGGTTGACTTTGACAAATATGGCGATAGAGCTTGGTGCTAAAAATGGGTATATTGCTCCTGATGAAAAGGTTTTTTCTTATCTAGAAGAGCGTGGCGTGGCTCGCGATGCATACGAAGCACTCTATCCCGATAGTGATGCAGAATATGCCGAGGTTGTTGAGATTGATGTTGCCACAATTGAGTATGAAGTTGCAGCACCGCATACAGTTGATAATGTTAAAAATGCCTCGACACTTAAAGATATTTCAGTCAATCAGGTGTTGATTGGAACATGTACAAATGGTCGAATTGAAGATTTGCGTCAAGCAGCTGAGATTTTAGCAGATAAAAAAGTTGCTCATGGCACTCGTCTGTTGATTTTGCCAGCAAGTAATGAGGTCTATCTTCAAGCGATGGATGAGGGCTTGCTCAAGATATTTATCAAGGCAGGGGCGCTTGTTCTCAACTCTGGCTGTGGTCCATGTCTTGGGGCGCATCAAGGAGTTATGGCACCTGGCGAAGTTACTGTCTCAACGGCAAATCGTAATTTCAAGGGGCGTATGGGCTGTAATACCGCTGATATCTATCTCGCATCACCCTATGTTGCAGCGGCAACGGCAGTAGTGGGACGAATAGCAACACCAGACGATTTGGAGGGGTAATATGGCTATTATAAAGGGAAAAGTTTTTGTCTATGGAGACGATATTAATACGGATGTGATTTTTCCAGGTAAGTATACCTATACAGTAACCGATCCAGACGAAATTGCGCAACACGCAATGGAGGATGAAGATCCGACCTTCGTTAAAGAGGTCGTTGCAGGTGATATTATTATTGCTGGTAAAAACTTTGGCTGTGGTTCAAGTCGTGAGCAGGCAGCATTTTGCTTTAAATATCTGAATATGGGAGCAATTATTGCAGAAAGTTATGCCCGTATTTATTATAGAAACTGTATAAATGCCGGTTTGCCAGCTCTTGAGATTAAAAATCTTGTAGCGAGAGTTAAACGAGGAGATATTGTTGAGATTGATACGGAGGCAGGAACAGTTTTGTTGCCGAATGGCGATACCATCTCTTTCCCTCCACTTCCTCCTGAAGTTGATCAAATTATGAAAGAGGGTGGGCTAACCAATTACATCAAGGCAAAATTGTCTCAGTGATATTTTGTTCGATTGCTCCGTTTCTTCCTTATTCACATTTGCTTGAAATCACTTTTTCCCTTGACATAAAAGGGGAATTGCTTATATTCTCGTTTGTACACCTGTTCATATAACTGGGTGGCGGAGGAGTATGAAAACAATACGAAGTTACAAAGGGTGCTCATGTCGAGCGATTGATCCCGAGTTGGTAGAAAGCATCAAGAGTGAAATGCCAGAAGATGACTTTTTTCAGGATATTTCTGACAGATTTCGTGTTCTTGCAGATCCTACACGCTTAAAAATTGTCTATGCGCTTTCGTTGCGTGAGATGTGTGTCTATGACATTGCAAATATGTTAGAGATGACACAGTCAGCCGTCAGCCATCAATTGAGAACACTGAAACAGGCCAAGGTTGTTTCGTTTCGTAAAAACGGGAAGATGGTCTGCTATTCACTCGTAAAATGTGATATAGCAAAGTTATTTGCTATGGTAAGTAAGCAGCTTGCTGCAGAAGGATAGTTTTAGTAAGGCAAATGCCTATAAATATAAAAACCTAGTGGAGGGTTATAATGGAATTTTTGACTAAAGAGACATTTAAAGCGAAGATTTTTGATTTTGAAGCAAACAAAGAGTGGACATTTGCAGGTGATTTACCTTGTATTATCGACTTTTATGCTGATTGGTGTGCACCATGTAAGGCTGTTTCTCCTATTTTAGAGGAACTTGCGGTAGCATATGCTGGCAAAATAAATATCTATAAGATTGATACAGAAGATCAGCAGGAACTTGCGGGGATGTTTGGTGTTCGCTCTATTCCTTCTCTTCTCTTTGTACCAAAAGAGGGTGAACCACAGATGGCTGTTGGCGCACTCCCAAAAGAGACATTCGAGTCAGCGATTAACGATGTTCTTCTTAAAAACGAAGGCTAAGAAATCTTCTCTCTTTTTTACTTTTCAAATTTAATGCCGTAGAATATTTGTTAAATTTGTCGTTAGACCGAGCTTTTATTAAAAGTCTGAAGTAAAAATTTGACAAGAGTACAATTCTGAACATTATAAGGTCTGCTTTGTTCTTTCGCATTGCGAATTTTCCGTTCCTACAGGGGTGGAGGAGTGGCCGAGTGGTCGAAGGCGGCGGTCTTGAAAACCGTTGACGTGCGAGCGTCCGTGGGTTCGAATCCTACCTCCTCCGCCATCGTTAGAACAGAAAGGTGGAGAGGTGACCGAGTCGGCTGAAGGTGCTCGCCTGCTAAGTGAGTGTAGGGCTTAAACCCCTACCGAGGGTTCGAATCCCTCCCTCTCCGCCATTTACATTTAGGTGTGCCCATAGATCAACTGGATAGATCGTCTGGCTACGGACCAGGAGGTTGGGGGTTCGAATCCTCCTGGGCATGCCATCTTTATTTTAATGGATAGGAATGAACAATATATGAGAGAGGCTCTCAGACTTGCTCGATTAGCAGAGCTTGAGGATGAGGTGCCTGTTGGTGCGGTAGTGGTCTTTGAGAATCGGATAATAGGAAAAGGATACAATCAGAGAGAGGGACTCTCTTCTCCAACGGCTCATGCCGAAGCGATTGCCATCGAAAATGCAGCGAAAACACTGAAGAGTTGGCGTTTGGAACAGTGTGAACTTTTTGTTACACTAGAGCCGTGCATTATGTGCAGTGGTATCATCCAACAAAGTCGTATTCAGCGAGTATATTTTGGCGCGCGAGATCCAAAAGCTGGTGCAGTAGTATCGCTCTATTCAATTTTGAGTGATGCAAGACTTAACCATCAGGTTGAACTTATTGAAGGGATATTAGCTGATGAATCTGCACAGTTGTTGTCGCAGTTTTTCAGGCGAATTCGTTTGAAAAACCAATGGACAAAGGCAACTGTTGATAGAAGGAGAGATGTCCGAGTGGTCGAAGGAGCTTGACTCGAAATCAAGTGAGCTCTTTACGGGGTTCCTAGGGTTCGAATCCCTATCTCTCCTCCATCCTTTTTTGTATAATGTGGAGAGGTGTCCGAGCGGCCGAAGGAGCACGATTGGAAATTGTGTGTAGGGCTTATACCCCTACCGAGGGTTCGAATCCCTCCTTCTCCGCCATTTCGATTTTTTTATGGTCGGGAACTGTGCAACAGACCCCGTTAACCCCGTCAGATCCGAGAGGAAGCAGCGGTAGCGGATTGTCTGTGTGTTGCAGTCTCCCCGGCCACCCCTTTACACGGTGCGGTATATGAATAAACTTCTTCTTTTTCCTCGTCTTTATCGTTTTGATGTTGCACTTATTACCTTTATATCCTCTTTTGCTGGATTTTATTTGAATGGAGATTATCTCAATTTCCACTCCTTTTTTGCTTCGCTTTTCATATCACTTATTCTCTATAATTTTGTCTATGTACTGAATAGTATTGCCGATTATAAAGAGGATGCTATCAATAAGCCATTTCGGCCGATTCCTTCAGGTAAACTTTCTCTTTTTGCTGCAAAAATCTGGGCGACAATTCTTTTTGTCCTCTCTTTTGTTGGCTCGTTTTTCTTTTTTGATACTCCCCAACTCTACTATTCGCTCGCAATTACCGGCGCGGCATTTCTCTACTCTCTTCCCCCACTTCCGCTGAAGAATTATCCACTTCTCGCATCATTTATTACCGCGTGGGGTCTTGGTCATCCTATTTTTATAACCTCTAACCCCACACGGGGTATTGCAGCTGGTGCAGTTATTTTCGCTGCATTCTCTGCTACAATATTTAAAGACATTAGTGATATTGAGGGTGATAGAGCCGCAGGGCGGAATATTATTACAGATACTTTCTCGCTTAAAACTCTTTCGATTATCTCTTTTCTATCGGCACTGTTTTCTGGTGCTCTTTTTGTGTGGGCTCACTTTGTACCTGCCGCGATTGTACCGCTTTTTCTTGCAATCACCGTTGTTATAACCTTTAAACTCTCACCAGAAGAGAAAGAGAAAAAGCTTTATAAGATTATGATTCGTAGTGGCGCGATTTCTTCAATCACTGTCTTTTTATTTATTCTTTTGAGGGGACTCATTTAATATTCTTCCAACTTTTTTGTCTTCTTTTTGATTTTTAGGGATAAATATCATTGATTGATCATTTGAATCTTGAGAAAAAAGCATTTCACCATCATCATCAAAATGTTCTATTCTTGGAAAGCCTGTCGATGCATCGAGTGTAGTTAAACTGCTGCCATTGAAGAGTTGTAGTCTTCCCGATTGTCCAAATCTTACTGATATTTTTTCTTTGTGCGATACCTTAGACAGTCCAGTTTTCCACCGCAAAACGCGATCGCTTTCATTAAATGAGTAGAGATGAATCATTGTCAGATCAGCACTCCATTCATCCATAACGATAAGAGGTTCCTCGCGACAGATGAGGGTTACTGGTACCCGTTCTATTGCTCGTCCGTTTCGTGCGCGCATTTTTGCTCTTACGCCCTCTTTTCCCGATATGAGATAGCTTTTTCCGCTGTCAGGTTTATGAACAGGAAAGATTGAGACAACTCCCTTGACTATTGGTAAGGCCGATTGATCAAGATAGAGCACCCATACCATCTTCTTTTTTGTTAGACATGCAGAGAGAATAACGGCATCACGAGGGAAAGAGACAGTGCTTTTCTTTTGATGATTCTCTAGAAAGAGGGATACATCTTTTTTTTCAACACGGCTAGAAATCAAGATATCTGATGAATGGTTAAAATAGAGCGGTTTTGCCCCAACAGGTGGTGAGATTGGGACTATAGTGCCCTGTGTGAGGCCGTACCATACGCCCTCTCCGAAGGGTCGTTCTACAAGAACAAAAGAGGGAAGCTGCGTGGAGACCATACACTCTCCCGAGCAGAGAATAATTTCATTTTTTTGCTGTTTTTGACTGCAGGAGAGAAGGAAAGATAGTAATATGAAAAATATGAGTGGAAATGGATAGTCGAAGATTTTTTTTTGCAAGATGGGGAACCCACTTACTCCATTCTTTCGAGAGCTTTCTCAGCTTTTTTGTAGTAGTCGTGATCAGCAGTTACAAGACGCAAAATACTTTTAAACAGCTCTTTTGCCTTTGTAGGATTAAAGTTTCTCATAACATCGGCTTTCTTATATATTTTCTCGACCAACTTATCTTTACTATCAAGCCATCTTTGACAATCTTGGTTGTCTGGATCGTATTCTAGACACTTATTAAAACTTTCGTCTGCAAGTGTATAGTTATCTTTTTTAGATGCTTCAAGACCGCGAGCGTAGAATCCAACAGAGTAGTATTTATCAACTTTTGTTGAGAAATTTGTGCCGCCTTCAACGAGCTCTTCATCGAGTGCTTTTGCAGCCTCAATGTTATCAAGGATTAAGTTGTCATCCAATAATTTGACACCTTGCAAAATCTTTTGAACAACCTTGTGGAAGTTAAGAAGTTGTGTCTTCAGAGCAAGAACTTTTGCATCTTCTTCACATTCACACTTTATTTGACTGACTTTTGTAATCGCTTTTGCTGCTTTTCCATATTTGCCTTCTTGTACCCATTCAAGCACCAACTCACGGGCGCGGGATAACTTTTCAGCATTTTTACGCATACTTGCTCTTCTCTGTTTCTTCTTTACCGCTTTCTCTTTTTCTCTTTTCTGCATCTCTTTTTCTAATCGTCTTCTCTCTGCTGCCTCTTTTCTGCGTTTCTTTTCTGCAGCTATTTTCTTTTTGCGAGCTTTCTCTTTTCTCTTTTTTCTTTCAAGAGCCATTTTGCGTTCGCGTTCTTGTTCACGACGCTCTCTCTCTTTCTCTAACTTACGAAGACGAGTAGCTTCGCGGCGTTTTCTCTCTTTTACTGCTTTTTGTTCGCGTTCATCTGCAAGGCGTTTTCGTTTTTCCAGCTCAGAGTTACGACTGTTTCCGCCACCAGACGAGCCTTTTTTGACAGATTTATAGCTTGAGCCTACACTCTTTTTAATCTGTCTCGAAATCGCTTTGTAGTTAGCCTCGTCAATGTCATAATAGGTCTTGTCGACATCACCGATAACTTCCTCATCTTCTATACTTATCATCATTATGCGGATGCGAATTTCTTCATCTTCTGTCATTTTGAACAGGGCAAGAGCAACATAGGAGAAGTTCTCATCACTCGCCTTGTCCGCCCAGCACATCTCATTTCCACCACATTTTGCAAATCGCTTTCTCTTTTTTGATGCAAGATTACGATAGTAGATGTAGTTAAAGCGTTTATCAAACACTTTTTTCAAGGTACGGGACAGCGTTTTTTTATCTTGCGATTCAAAATCACCTTTAAAGATAGGCTTCCAAAGAAGCACCTTATCTGCAAAAAGAGTTGACGCTAGTACCACAAGTAGAACAAAAATAATCAGCTTCTTCACCATTTCCTCCTGGAAAATGTCTCTAAGAACCCACAATACATCGCAGATATTTAATTCATTCTACGCTTTTTTTCAAGTTTTTAAAGATAAAATCATCTCTTTTTTCTGCGAGAGCAGTGAAAAACGGTAAATGTATCAGCACCTTTTTTCATACTGCCTTCACAAAAGAGAGTTTTTTCTGACGAATCAAATGATGTAGAAAAAATCCAGTTACCTTCTGTTACTATGGAAAATACAGCGTTTCCGACCATCTTCTTCTCAATTTTAAATGATTCCATGATTGAAATTTTATCACCAACCATCTGGTATCGAAGATTTAGAGGACGCTTTAAAAGAGAGGTCATAGCCTTTTGAGATTTATCGTCTGGGCTGTCAAAAAAATGTTGAAAACTTCCAATAAGAGAGTTTATAGTGCCGGTAGCGACACCGCGCTCCTCTTCTCCACTGAGCCAGTAACGCACTTTAGGGATAGCGTAGAGAAGCGCAATAAGCAAAACAAGAAGAACAATTGCTGAAAATGCGTATCGTCGTTTGCGAGAGAGATAGCCCCTTGCACCTTGTCGTTGATCCATTCGTCTCTCCCTCTCCTCTAAAATCTAAAATACAAAAATGGAGAATAGCTGTTTTGAGCAATGAGCATCACTGAAACGATAAAAAGAATCAGTGTTATGAGTCCTGTAATGATATATATTGATTTCTGAGAAGTACCTCGATTGAGGAGTTGTTTTTTTGCCCATGGAGCTACCGGCATAGAAAAGAGCAGCCCAATAGATAAAATAACCATTCTCAGTGGGGTGAATAGCGTAAGAAGTGTTGGTGGTAACTCAGTTGCTTGAGATGGCACAAAGAGTGTGGATAGATAGATCACAATTGTCTGCATATCTGGCAACGCAAAAAGGGTGAAGGTGACAATAATTACAAAAAAGAAGTAGAGGTGAGCAAGAGGGGCCCAAATGCGATTGAGAAATTTCTCAAGCCCCATCCGTTCTACGACCATTATTGCTCCTTGAAAGATACCAAAGATGATAAAGTTCCACGCAGCACCGTGCCACAAACCACAGAGGACAAAAACGATAAAAAGATTTAGATAGGTCCGACTTATCCCTTTTTTGCTGCCTCCAAGAGGGAAATAGAGATAGTCCCTCAACCATGTCGAGAGTGAAATATGCCACCTTCTCCAGAACTCTTGAATACTTTTTGAGATATAGGGGTAGTTAAAATTCTCAGGAAAGGTGAAGCCAAACATTTTGCCTAACCCAATTGCCATATCAGAGTATCCTGAGAAATCAAAATAGATATGTACCGCCCAAATAACTATAAAAATCCAGCTGAATGGAAAGGGAATTTCGTTTGGACTATAGGTAAATGCGGTGTTTGCCAAGATTGAAAGTTGATCGCCAATGATAATTTTCTTACTCAATCCAACAACAAAACGAGATGCTCCCTCAAAAAAGAGTGGTGCAGTTACTACCCGTTTTCTCAGGTATTCTTGAATGTCACGGTATCGTACAATTGGACCTGCAATAAGTTGAGGGAAAAATGATATGTAGAGGGCAATATCAGAAAATCGTCTGTTTGCCGCTACTTTTTTGTTGTAGACATCAATAACATAGGAGAGAGCCTGAAAGGTGAAAAACGAGATGCCAAGTGGCAAAATAATAGAAGAAGTAAAAGGTGAAAAGTAAGAGGTAAATGGTGAGAGCGGGCTAGAAAAGAGGAGAAGATTGATATTCTCAACAACAAAGTTTCCATATTTAAAAAAGCCGAGCAGTGAGAGGTTGCTCGCAACTGCTATCCACAAGAAGAGTTTGTCTTTTCCTCTCGGTCGATATCTTTCAATTGCCAGCGCAAAGAGATAGTTCATCGTAATACTCAGCAGCATGAGTAGCAAAAAAATCCCTTCACCCCAGGCATAAAAAAGGAGGCTAGAGACGAGCAAAAAGAGGTTGCGATAGTTTTTTGTGAGAATAAAATAGAGCGTTAGCACCAGTGGTAAAAAGAGAAAAAGAAAGATTGGCGTGCTAAAAATCATTGCTGTTTGCCCTCTTTTTCTTTCTTGGCGACCAGTTCGAGAAATGCGCTATCTTTCCGGATGCTCTCTTCCATTGCGTGTGCTACCATTGTGAGTCCTTGATAGTTGAAATGCACTTCGTCAAAATAGATTGATTGGTGGTAATCATCAAAAATATCGAGGAGGGATATGAGGTTGCTCGCTTGTTGTTGTTGCAACAGATTTTTATAAGTTGAGAGGGTAAACTCTGTTATTCCTGGTTTTTTAAGAGCAATACGAGCCTCTTTTACCAATATTTTCTCATCATCGGTAAGAAATTGTTTTGTGGATGCTGTTGGTGACAGAAAAAAGAGAGCTGGGACACCCTTCTGTTGCGCAAATTTTTCGAGAGCCTCCTTATCTTCTAAAAACTTTTCAGCAAATTGGTCACTCGCTCTGTTTCGATTGTTTTTTTGTTTGACAGATTTCGTTGCCTGTTTTTCAATGCGGTTAAAATGATTTGTAATTTGGTTGAGCAGAAGCCTTGAAGTGCGGAATTGTTGCAAAAAGAGGGCAAATGAGCTTTGTTCCTGTTCTATAAAGATAGGGTTTTTAATAGGAATCTCTTTGTCGTCCGCGGGGAACTGCGCAGCATAGTGGTGAGTGGAGAAAATATGTGAGAAGACGATATCGCCAGTGCCGGTAAAAAAGAGCAACATATCGGGGTTAAGCGTGTCAAAGTAGTAGGAGAGAAGATATTTCATTCGATTTATGGCATATGCCTCAACACCAAGATTGAGTACTGTGATTTTCACTTGAGGAAATCGTTTTTGCAACTCTTGTTCAATTTGAGCCGGAATAGTCATCGAGTCAGGTGCCATCATTCCCCAGATATTTGAATCTCCAATCAGGGCAATTCTGACCTCGTTTTTCTCTTTTTTGCTGACCTCTTTTCCACGAAAACGGAGAGAATTTATGTTGTAGAGCTTTGATTTAAATGGTTTGTGTAGATAGAGTTTTGTACCAGGGAGAGAATAGGCTTCCATTCCAAAATCATTGAGAGTATCAATCATTTCTCGTGCGATTTTCCACTCTTCATTTGAGTAAACTTTTGCAGCGTTGTGTTCAAAAGGGCTTTTCATCTGTTTGACGGCGACAAAAAAGAGAGAGAGCTCAATTGTCAGATAAAAAAGGAGTAGTGCTGATAATATAAGTGCTGTTTTCTTCATCTTTTTTAGCGTTCTTCCTCACTATTGTCATTGGGAAGTATAGTTTTTTTAAGTGAAATTGCAAAATGATGCCTAAATCGTTCGCATAAAAGTCTTTATATCGGAAAAGGGCTTTGAATGAGGTTATATTGACATTGATTTAAAAAAAATTTATCATCAAATATACAATTCTTCTAATGGAGATGTTTATGAAGGTTATGATTGTTTTCCCCGCTTTCTTTGAAACAAAAGAAAAAAAGACCCACGATACAGAGAAGATGATGGCAAAGATTCGAAAGAGTTTGGCTCCAACTGATAAGCTTCACGCTATCTTGTTGGATAGCTGGCTGACAGAGACGAAAAACAGCGCTGATTTGATGCAGCTTTTTGTCCGTTTTGCCCGTGAGACTGCTCATTATGACATTATTCACTCCTTTTCAGGAATTCCAATGATGATGCGGGCAGTTTTGAAGCCTCTTTTGGTCTATACTCCTGGTTGGATTGATGAGTGGACTCCTCTGCCAAGTGATGATGTTGCGGGTAATGCTCGGATTACTATCAAAGAGCTTGATGGCGATATCAGTGGACACTACAAACATGCACTACTCAACCGCAAAAAAGATGATGAACGCCCGTGGGGATATTGGGAAAGTCTCTATCTTGGTGAGAAGTTTAAGGTGAAACATATTTTTGCCGCGGCTGGAGAGTTGCTTAGTTTGCAACGCCACGAACATCGAACAGAGGTCTGGACAGTTGTTGAAGGAAGCGGAATAATAACGCTTGAAAAAGAGTTGATACCTGTCTTAACAGGCGATACTTTGACCATTGAAAAGGGTGCTATCCACCGCGCTGAAGGTGGCCCAGATGGACTTCATATTGTTGAGATTCAATTTGGAGAGTATCTTGGAGAAGATGATATAGAGCGGTTAGAAGATAAATACGGGAGGACAACATGAAGCCAATCACCGTTATAATGGCTGGTGGGTCTGGAACTCGATTCTGGCCGGCAAGTAGAAGCTCAAAGGCGAAGCAATCACTCTCGCTTTTTGGCTCAGAAACGATGCTTGCAAATACGATAAAACGGGCAAAACTTGTCAGTGATGAGGTGATTGTTGTCTCCTCCCTTGCGCAAAAAGAGAGTATAGACAAGGATTGTGAAGGGATTACTGTTCTCTATGAGCCAGTTGGACGAAATACTGCTCCTTGTCTTATGCTTGCCACTCGTTTTGTTATTGAAAATTTTGGAGAAAATAGCTCACTATTTATCCTTCCTGCCGATCAACATATTGCGAATAACAGTGCCTTTACAAAATCGGTTTCTGAAGGTTTTGAGTGGTTAGAGAGCAACTCACAAGAGATTGGAACTATTGGTATTAATCCGACAAGACCAGAGACAGGATATGGATATATCAAGAATACTATCTCGCTTCGAGACGCAATTCACCGTGTTGAGCAATTTGTTGAAAAGCCTGATTCTCAGACAGCCCAGCGCTACCTTGATAATGGCTCGTATCTCTGGAATGGCGGAATGTTTCTTTTTAAGGCAAAGACAATGCAAGAGCAGTTTGAAAAGCTCCAACCTGAGATTTTTAGTGCTATTCAGGCGATTAACTCTCTTAAAAATATCGAAGAAGATGAATATAAAAAAGCTCCCTCCATTTCGTTTGATTACGCAATTATGGAGACGACGGAGAAGGCAATCTTTACGGTTGCAACAGAGTGTGGATGGAGTGATGTTGGAAGCTGGTTTTCCTATTGGGAGCTGCTTCTAAAAGATGAGAATGGAAACGCCTCACAAGGTGCTGCCACTTTTGTCGATTCTCATGGTTGTATGGTCTATAACGCATGTGATAAACCATTGATTGTATTCAATAAATCAAATGAACTGGTGGTTTCTCTTCCTGACGCTATTTTAACGGCATCACTCAGTGACCATCAACGAATTAAAGAGGTTGTTCAAATGCTTGGAAAACTCAATCTCAAACAACTACGGTAATTTTGTGAAATTTGTTTACGCCACTCTTTTCATACTTCTCTTTTTTGTATGGGGTACCTTTTCTGATTTGTTCATTCTTGTGCGAATTTACTGGCCATTTTTTCATAAAATGTGCGCGGTCGGGTTTGTTATTGCTCTTGTTCTCTACGCAAAACGACATCTTCTTAGAAGACAACTAAATCTTTTTGTTAAGTGGCAGTTTGTTATATTTCCCTCGATTGCATTTGTTATCGCGACGGTGATTGCCGTTTTCGTTTTTGAGAAAGTTCCTCATGTGCAAGATGGAATCCACTACTGGCTGATGGCTGAGCAGTTTGTTGAAGGACGAATGACGATTCCTCGTCCACTTTTTGCCCCTTTTATTGATTATATATTTCTGTTGCCATTAAAAGGTGGTCTTGTCTCTCTTTTTCCTCCTGGCTTTTCACTCTTTCTTGCACCATTTATGGCAGTTGGGCTCCCATGGCTTGCTTCACCAGTTGCGACAGGAATAAATACCCTTTTAGTCGGAAAAATAGCGATTGAAACTACAAAAAACCGTAATATTTCAGCATTTGCTATGGTGTTGACGCTCCTCTCTCCCTTTTTGATGATTATGGGTGGAGCATCTCTTGCTCACCCTTTTTGTGCACTGCTGATGCTCTTGACAGTGTGGGTTATTTTGATTGCAGTGAGAAGAGAGCGACTTTTCTGGGCTAGTGGTGCAGGGTTTGCTCTTGGCTGGTGTCTGGTAACGCGGCCATATAACGCTTTTGCCCTTTTTGTTGGACTTACTCCTCTCCTTTTATTCTATTTTCCACTGAAAAAAGTATTGAGAATTGCGCTGTGGGGATTTGTTGGTATTGCTCCGTGGCTTCTGTTTGCCCTTTTCTACAGCAGATATTATACGGGCGAATTTTTTACCCCTGTTCAAACACTCTTTTTTAATGCGACCGAGCCAATTAAAAATTGCTCTCGTCCTGGTCTTGGAAAGGGATGTCCTTTTACGAACGGATTTGTGATGGATCCTGGTGGGTTCTCTCTGCATAATGCCTTTTTTGTTTCATACGAGCGATTGCGCCAACTGCTTGTTCACTTTTTTACGCAGCCTTTCATCTTTCTTTTTATTGCGTTAGCGCCACTTGCTGCAAAGAATAGCGATGAGAGAAAAGGAGCTTTTTTTGCACTTACCCTGTTTCTTTCAATTTTTGTCGCCTATTTCTTCTTCTATTTTAATGGAAACGCCTATGGCCCTCGCTACTATTATGAAGTGAGTTTTCTTTTGATGATTCCGCTTTCAATAACTTTTATTCGAGTGTGGACACTCTCTGGAACGAAACGGTGGCATCTCCCACTTTCGCTGCTTGTGGCAACATTCTTTATTGGGACTTTGCTGACGGAAGCTCGCTATATTTTACCAGGTGTTTTAAAGAATTATAATAGAGATTATTGGCTTGTTGGTCCTGGATTGCGTGATGAACTTGCAGATAAAAAGATAGAAAAAGCACTTGTTTTTGTGGCTCATAGCCGTGATAAATATGACGCACAGTATGGAAATGCACTTTTAGCAATGAATCTTTTTCAGCTTGAAGAGGGCAATATTATTGTCCATGATTTTGGTTTATATGCCAACAATCAGATGATACATCGTTTTCCTAATCGCGCCACATTTCTTGCTGTCAGAGTAGATCAAAAAAGATGGAAATTATTGCCGATAGTGAACTCTCTTCCTCCAGAGACGGTGAAGATTGAGCTTGAAAATAGCCGACTGACTATTGAAAGAGAGAATAGAGCCGATTATTGTAATGTCTATCCTGTTTTCGACCCTGCAGTTTTCTATATTTCTGTTCCGAATAAGCTTTTTCAACACACACCATGGAAGGGGTTACTGTGCCATTTTTCTCAGCATAATCAGTCGTATAAATTGCACTATGATTTTCTTCTTTCAGGAGAGAGAAAAGGTCTGATTCGCTATCTTGCTGGACCAAATCTTGGCACATTTACCGTCGAACTTAATGGCAAGGTTATTGTCGATATATCAGGAAATTCTCCCGTCTACTTGATGCGT
Organism: bacterium; assembly: GCA_023145475.1. GTDB lineage: Bacteria > UBP6 > UBA1177 > UBA1177 > JAGLDR01 > JAGLDR01. The sequence continues at coordinate 16,465 of JAGLDR010000095.1, read as the reverse complement.
GAGCGAGAGTTCACAGCAGAGGTAAAGCAGGGAGACAACCTGTTAACTATTAGGCCAAAGGGTGCTGCAGACAACTTGTTTGTTTCCGATTTTATTAGATTTTTCTAGAGGAGCGTAGGCATGCAAAAAAAGGCTCTGTTTTTCTCGATTTTCTTTCTTTTAATGTTTTTTTGTTCGTGTGGTCAGCAGCCTCAACAAAAAGTGAGCGATTCTGATATGCTGTCTCAAAAAGAGGGAGCGACTTTTCCTGTTCGTGATATAGATGAGATAAAGAAATCGGGGAAATTAAAGGTGCTTATCACCTACAGTAGTACCAGTTATTTTCTCTATCGTGGCAAGACAATGGGGTTTGAATATGAGTTTTTAGAGCGATTAGCAGACTCTCTTGGCCTTAAGCTGGAGTTTGTTATTGTCAAAAATATGGATGCGATACCAGAGATGTTGCAGTCAGGAGCCGCAGATATCGTTGCGCACGGTATGACGATTACAAACAACCGAAAAAAAGTGGTCAGTTTCACCGACTACCTCTATTTAACTCACCAAGTTTTAGTGCAGAGGCAGCCTAAGAATTGGCGAAAGATGAAGTGGTCAGCGCTTCAAAAATCGCTTCTTCACGATGCTGTTGAGTTGGCGGGAAAGAGGGTTTCTGTACGAAAAAATTCATCATATTACTATCGGTTAACAACCCTTTCAGATGAGATTGGTGGCAAGATAGAGATAGATGAGCTTTCAGGTGAGTTGACAACAGAAGATATTTTGAAGATGGTCGCAGATGGAAAGATAGAGTATACCGTTGCGGACAGTAATATCGCCGCAATTACCGCTGCATATTACCCAATTTTAGATATTCGTGTTCCTATCAGTCTATCACAGAGAATTGGCTGGATGGTCAACAAAAAATCGCCAAAACTGTTGAATACGATAAATTTATGGCTGAGAAAATTCAAAAAGAGTGCCGATTACCATGTTATTTATAACAAATATTTTAAAAATAGGGCAGCCTTTAAGCGTCGTGCAAAGAGTGACTTCTTTAGCAAAAAGGGTGGAAAAATAAGCAAATATGATGCGCTCATAAAAAAAGAGGCAAAATTACTTGGTTGGGATTGGCGACTTCTTGCCTCACTGATTTATCAAGAATCTGAGTTTAATCCGAAAGCGAAATCGTGGGCAGGGGCAAAGGGTTTGATGCAGATGATGCCTGCAACAGCAAAGGAGTATGGTGTCAAAAATAGGGTAAACCCAAAAGATAATCTTAAGGGAGGGGTGAAGTTTTTACGCTATCTTCACGGTCGCTTTGATTCAGTCAAAGATCCAGTTCAGAGAAAAAAGTTTACCATGGCCGCCTACAATTGTGGCTTTTATCATGTCCGAGATGCCAGAAAGTTAGCTGCGCATCGTAAAATTGATGAAAACCAGTGGGACGGCAGTGTAGACAGGGTTATTCTTGATATGAGCAATCCAAAACACTTTAACCACCCCGTTGTGAAGTATGGATATGTGAGAGGTCGAGAGCCATATAACTATGTTAATGATATTTTTGAGAGATATGCGCACTATCAACAGTTTGTTACTGAATAGGAAGAGCAGTTGATTTGACAAAAAGGGACAACTGTTGTGTAATGCACTGTCGGAAATGAGAAGAGGAGAGACAATGATACAAAAAGATTATCTGATTTTAGGGGCAGGGCTTGCCGGACTTTCTGCTGCCTATCACGCACGAGGGAAAGATTTTATGGTGGTTGAAAAATCGCCTTCCGCTGGTGGACTCTGCACTACGGAGACAAAAAACGGGTTTTCATTTGATCAGACAGGCCACTGGCTGCATATGAAAGATGAACGGACGAAAAAGCTGTTTAACACCCTTTTTAATGATGCCGAAGTGGTCGAGATTGTCAGAAAAACATGGATTTTCTCACACGGTGTTTACACGCAGTATCCTTTTCAATCAAACACATATGGTCTTCCGCCACAAGTGATTAAAGAGTGTCTGCTTGGCTTTGCCGAAGCGTGGAAAAAAGATGATAAATCTCGTGCAGGAGAGAATTTCTATGAGTGGTGTATGGCGTGGTTTGGAAAGGGGATTTCCAACCATTTTATGATTCCATACAACACCAAAATCTATACTGTACATCCCAAAGAGTACGCAAGTCACTGGTGTGATGCCTATATTCCAAAACCGACAATAGATCAAGTGATTGAGGGTGCTGTAACCGCTCCAGAGCAGAAAGATATTGGCTACAATGCGACATTCAAGTATCCAAAAGATGGTGGCATTGGTGAATTGCCAAAACGACTGTTTGAAAAGTGTGAAAAAGAGAAGTTTTTGTTTGGTGTTGAACCGATTTCTATTGATGCAAAAAAGAGAACAGCACTCTTGAGTAACGGCGAGACCGTGCACTATAAAAAGCTTATTTCAACCATTCCACTACGCGATTTTTTGCGCCTGTTCAGTGATGATAACGCTCCGTTGTTTCAGAAGATTGCAGACAGAATGAAGATAGCGTCAGTCAGCTATCTGAATGTAGCAACAAAAAAGCCACTTGGACACGATGGCCACTGGTTTTATATCCCTGAAAACAAGTTTATGCCCTATAGAATCGGCTCTTTTTCTAACATCTATTCTAAACTGGCTCTAGAGGGCAGAGGCTCAGCCTATGTTGAATATACCCATCAAGGCGAAATGGATAAAAGTGTTGATGAGTTTCGCGCTGAGACAGTCAAGATGATGGTTGCAATGAAGCTGATAGAGTCCGAAAATGATATAGATTTTATGGATTACCGCACAATTGTGAATGGCTATGTCATCTATCACAATGAATATTTTGATGATATGAAGTTGATAAAAGAGAAGTTCAAAAATGCGGGAATCAAACTTGCAGGCCGATATGCAAACTGGACCTATTCCGCCATGGAAAATGCGATTATTGAAGGGTTAGAGTCCGTTTGATGTTCGTTGAGCGTCGGTGTCTTGGGGCAATGCATGAATTGCCCGTACGGTAATTCCTAAATCTCGTGAAAAAAGTCGCTGTTTTGCGTTTTGAAAAACGATCTCTTTAATTATCACATTCCTTGCTCCAGCGGAGCAAAACCTTTGTAGAATCAAAATTGTCCACCCACCATCTTCCCGCTCCATCGGGGAGAACGCGCTACCTGAGCGTTCGAGTAAACGAATACAGATAGATGTCGCACCTCCGGCGCGAGGAGCGGGCGGTATATTTGTAATTTATTACATCATTTGATCATAGAGAAGACGCCCAAGTTGGACGTCTCTACGGATTGTGATGTAATTTAAATAACGGATTTTTTTGTTTATTCCGCCATGGAAAATGCAATCATCGAAGGTTTGGAGTCAGTCGAGTAATATCTCATGTCCCACCTTCTTGACATTTTCACCTGAAGAGAGTAGATAAAGGCAACAAGAAGGAGATATAATGTCTATTCCGCTACACTCATTGGTAATTAACATCGATAGACCAACGCTAGAGCGTCATCTTCCAACTCCTTTTTTGTGGCGTGGCAGCTTTTTTTCAGGAAGCAAAGCGCACGCAGTGATTTCCCCAGATGTTACTCCCCCAAAAAAGTTAAAGGAGTGTCTGGTTATTGATCTTGATTTTGTGGAATCAGATGATGTTGCTCTATCTCTTCTTGCTGATAACATACTGTTTTATGAGGCGGAGTGGAGTGGCAAGTTTACAATGTTAGCCACGGCTGTTTCAAACATTTTTATATGGAATAAGTCAGGATTTGAACCGATAAAACAAAAATATATTATGCAACCCCAGGAGGTTTTTACGAGATGAAGAAATTTTTTGTAATTTTACTTTGTCTGCTCCCTTTTGTGATTTCCGCAAAAGATGCAGAGAAAGAGGTGTTAAAAGTAGAGTCAGCAAAAGAGAGTGCTGAGAAAAGTGATGATTCAGAAGTTTCTACTCCTGCTCAACCATCTAATGATGCTACAAAAAAAGATCTTGAAGAGCTCAAAAAGTCTATGGAATCTCTGAAAAAACAGAGTGAAGAGCAACAAAAACTGCTTTTGCAACTGAAAGAGATGAATGATAAAAGCCAAAAAGAAGTTGAAATTCTGAAAAAGGGCAGAGAGCTTGATGCAAAACAAGCAGCAGAAAAGGCAGAAAAAGAGAAAAAACAAGGGGCAAAAAAGGAGAAAAAGGTTGTTTTTACTCCATATGGTCGCGTTGAGTTGCGTGGCTGGGCAAATGATGCACAGTTTCTTGCCAATGATCTTCCTATATATGTGCTCGATCAAAATGCTTCATCAGCGAGTATTTCAGTAAGAGATACCAGACTTGGTCTTAAAATTGCATTTCCTGGAATAAAATCAGCGAAGCTTTTTGCCCATTTTGAATTTGATTTATATGGAAATATGGCGAATGGAGGAATGGCTGAAGTTATTAACACTCCGAGGTTGCGCCACGGGTATCTTGGTATTTCTAAGCGTTTCAAAACAGGGACAACTATTGGCGCAAAATTTGGACAGACATGGAGTGTTGCAACTATTACTCTCTTTCCTATTCTTGGCTCTGGTGGTTGGGGTGCAGGTAATTTGTGGCAACGACTTCCGCAAGCTGATTTATATATAGAGCAAGAGTTAGGCGGAGACTGGAAGATGCACTTTTCAGCAGCCGTTGCAAAACCGATGTCTGGAATGAGTCCAAATAGAAGTACCTATATTGAGGTCAATATTGATTCTTCATCTGCATCTCATTGGCCAAGTTTGCAGTCACAGCTCTCATTTGGTGGCTCAGCTGGGCAGTTCAAACTCTTTTTTGCTGCTGCTGGCTCCTATCATCGCGAAAATTATGAAAATGGAGTTCTTATCAACAATATTACAAGTTCTACAAAGTTGTATGGTAAAGAAGTTGAGGCGTGGTCATTTGACTCAGGTCTGAAGATATTCCACAAATACGGTTATGTTCAAGGAAAGTTTTTTATCGGAAATAATCTTGATACCTATGGTGCGTTTAGTGGTGGACAGACCTATTCTGTTGCGGCGGATGGTACAAAGAGCGTTATAGGCTCACAACGCGTGATGGGATACTGGGGCGAGCTTCACTTGACTCCATTTAAGGCACTTGATCTCTTTACTGGAGTTGGTGGAGAAAAACCAGATATAGAGCAAACAGGAAGTATGACAACATTTGAAGAAAATACCGCATTTTGGGTTGGCGCAAGCTATACTTTCTTTGACCGTTTGATGTTTCGGTTCTATTGGCATCAAATTCAAACAGAGGGTGCTCTCGGTAAAAATGCTGCGGGAGATGTTGTGCGTAAGGATAAAACAGGTAATGCATATACCGCATTGGTTCGATTCAGTTTTTAATATTCTTCTTTAATAACTCTAGTAATTTTACCATTCTTGGTCCTGGGACGACAGCCCACTGTTGATTGACTACTTCGATTTTACTCTTAATTCCACTGTTTTTCCACGCCTCTAACACCGTCTCATTTGAATCTGATGAAAGGCTAACATCGACAAGAATATCTGGTTGAAGAGTGAGCAGTTTTTCGCGCTGAATCATTGAGTATGGTCGAAGCCCCTTCAGTGCATTTGTGCCACCTGCTCTTGTGATAAGTTCTGCCATTAGCTTGTCATCACCGACACCAATTATGTTTTTCATCCCCTTGTCGGTCATCTCTCGTGATACGACAATTAAAATGGTTGGTTTATGCTCTGATTGTGATGGTGCAAGTTTTGATTTGAAGGTTTGCAGAAGTGTTTCGCCTTGTTGCGGAATGCCACATGCTGATGCAATGGTGGTGAATGATTTTTCGACACCTTTCAGTGTCGAGTGATCCACGTTTAGTATTCTTATGCCTAGTTTTTCTAGTGATGAGATAGTTTTTCCCGCACTTTGAGGAATGATGACGATTGTTGGCTCAAGTGTGGCAATTTGTTCAATATTTGGATCAAGGAATCCGCCAACTTTCGGCAACTTTTTTACTGCATCAGGCCACGAAGAGAATTTGTCAGTTGCAATCACCTTTTTGCCGAGTGTCAATGCCCAGACGGTATCTGTTACGCTTGGACTCATCGTGATAATTTTGCTGCAATTATAGTGAAGTTTCGGGGTGAGTGGAGCTTCATCTTGCAGAAGAGCAATAGATATAAATCCAATAATAATAAGCGTCAATATGATGGCTGGGAGCTGTTTCTTCATGGTCAATCCTCTTTCTCTTTGTTGGCTTCAATGCGCTTTTCTTTTGCCTCTTCAAAGCTTATGTCCATCTCTTTCCATAGCTTGTCTAGAGAATCATCTTGTTGATTATAGCTGAGCAGAGGATAGGAGTAACTCGCTCTAAAATCATACTCATAGCCACTCTTCTTAACATATTTTGAAATAGAGATGAGAGAGAAGAGCGTTGCATATATGGCAACTGAGATTACTGCCACTCTTTTGAATGAAGAGAGTGGGAAAAGTTGTCGTCCAAAGTGGTAGAGTGCATAGAGTACGATAGCAGCGTCGAGAATAAAAGAGAGTATATCATTTGTCGTTCGACTGTTGAATGTAAAAGAGAGATAGTTTTGTGGAAGAGAGATAAGTTTGCCGATAAGCCATACTTGAAACGACACAATTAAAATCGGTCGAAAAACATAGCGTTTCACTTGGATTTTCCCCATTAATCCCGCTATCGCAATGAGTATTGTTACCGATATCATCAGAGAGAGATTGGTCCACAGCAAGCCGACCGCCTCTTTTGTGTCTATAGGGTTCTCAAGCCACTTTTGCAAGAGATCAACTGCATAAATTGCACTGAAATAGAGGGCAACTGTTGTGAAAAATTGCACAGTCGACTGAACGCCATAGAGCTGAGCTGGCGATTTTCTGCATGCGGTATTCTCAAGCTCATCTTCGATAATAAGTTCGGCATGCAGTGTGCCTATCACCACTCTATTTTTTTTGTTAAAGAGTGCTGTTTTCACCTTTTTTCCGTTCAGAGTCAGCCCATTTTGGCTCTCGATATCTTTAATGCTGTACTCGCTCTCTTCATGTTCAATCACTGCGTGAGTCCGTGATATTCCTGAATAGGGAAGGACAACATCACTGTTTAATGAGCGCCCAACTGTGCACGGAAACTCATATATGTTATACAGCGCATAACGGCCAATCCCTGGCTCTTTTATTTTAAGTTGTGCTTTGATTTCAGTCATTATTTTTTCCTATTGATGAGAGGTACATTTTGATAAGTTTTTTAATATTTTCTTTGCTGAATCCATCAATATCCATGTTGAAAATGATGGCATCCTCAGAGTCTCCAAATGAGGCAGCTCCGATAGTTGCACGGTAGAGTCCTTCATAGCGCAGATATTCAGTAATACAGTATTTTACCTTAAAAGAGATGTCGTTTTTGTTTACGATGATGGTCTCGTTACATTGATAGCCTGAAAAGTCATCTTTTGAAGCATAGTTAACTGAAATGCCCGATGAAAACATCGATTTCACCCGATTGTAGAACTGAAAAGTGGTGAGTTTGAGATTTTGCACCGTGATATAGTCAATCCTGTAATTTCCAGAATAGAGACCACGCTCGATATAGGCACTGTTTTTTAAGTTACACGAGTGAGAGGTTCTGTCATACTCTTTTTTTGTGTTTTTGTCTGATGTTGTCCAACATTTTAGTGATTTTGAAGGGGCTTTGTAGAACCATTTCCCCAATGTTGCAACTGGCTGTTTATCTTTTTCTAAATCGTCCATAAGAGAGGATTCTATCTCGGTGAGCTGCTCTTTGACTACCGCATCAATCTCCTCATCTTCTACTGAAAGAGCGAAATCTCGATACTCCTTCAGAAGAGGAGTAGCATTTTTAATAGGTACCGCAAATGAGATGTTATCAGAGCGGAGCAGCACAGAGACATTGATGCCAATTACATCACCATTTGCATTGACTGTTGGGCCGCCACTCATTCCACCATTTAGTGGTGTAGACATCTGAATTCGTTCATAAATTGCCTTTTTTATGACGCCATTATACTTGCCGTCAACAATGGTCATATTCAGCTCTTTTGGCTTGCCAATTGAATAGATATTTTCCCCATGTTCTGGTGTTTTCTTCTCGATTGTAAGGACGGTATCAAACTTTCTTTCAACCTTGAGAAGGGCAATATCATAGATAACAGAAAATTTTACAATTTTCGCTCGATATGATTTGTTTCCATCAACAAGAAAGATGTTGTATCGCTGATCTTCATCTTGAAGCACTGTTGCAACAACATGATAGTTCGTGAGAACCAGTCCGTCAGCATCAACAACGAATCCACTGCCATACGAAGCTTTTGAAGCCTGCTCATCTTTGGCTGTTTTTATCTGAAAAACCGCTGGCTTTACCTTTTCATATACCCTCTGACTTTCAGAGGGAGAAAGGGGTGATTCCACCAATTTTTCGGTGGCTGGCTCTGCAAATAGAGTGGAAAATAGTAGTAAGAAAACAATAAATAGTGTCTGTTTCACAAGTCGTGCTCCTCTGTTTTTATGCCGATAGCATTGGGTTTTTGAAGAGATTCGGTATTTCCGAATTTCTTCATTGTATCAGTTGTAAGCAAGTGCATCTGTTCTATTGCGACTATGTTTAGTTTTAGTAATCGATCCGCTTGACTAATATTTTCTTTTATGAAATGAGCATTTAAATTCTCGAGATTTACTAAACAAACCAGTTGCGATACATTTGCAAAATCTCGAATATTGCCTTTTTCTTTGGGGTTTTCTTTTCGCCATTGTTTGGCAGTTTTTCCAAATAGAGCCATATTTAAAACATCTGCTTCAGATGCGTAGATAAGACTGATTTGATTTTTACTCAAGCTTTTTGGGATTAATTTTTCTTTGATTGCATCAGTATGAATTCGATAGTTAATTCTTGTGAGATTTCGTTTGATGTCCCACCCAAGTTGGTTTTGTTCTTCGTCTTTTAGGCGTTGGAATTCTTTTATAAGATATATTTTAAATTCAACAGATATCCAAGTTGCAAATTCAAATGCAATATCTTTATGTGCATAAGTTCCACCATATCTCCCTGCTTTTGATATTATGCCTCTCGCATTTGTTTTCTCAATCCACTGTTTTGGGGTAAGAGTAAAGCTGTTTAGTCCCGCTTTTTTTCTAAACCCGTCGAATTCGACGGGTTTAAAAACAGGGTTGTTAAGTTTTTCCCAGATACCTAAAAATTCAATAGTATTTCTGTTTCGTAGCCAATTTCTAACTAAATCATCTGTTCTGTCTGACTTTTTAAAGCGTGCTATATCTGTCAAGCTAATGTAATCTTCTACCTCACTGTTAACAATTGTAATAGCTGTTCCTTTTACTTGTATTGTTTTGTTTTTTTTATCCATTTTCATGACCTCCAGAAAGCTATCTATTTTTACACTTTTGACGATTGAATGTCAAATGAAATTTACAATAGCGAGCAGAAGTGTTATTCTTCGGTGACGAAGAGAATGGAGGAGGATGCGATGATAGGTACAGGTGGACGAGAGGCAGCGAGAAGATTTGACGCAATTGCAGTGGAAAACGGTGTTCCATCACTGATTTTGATGGAAAATGCCGCATTCTCGCTCTATATTCAAGCCATTAATCTGATTGAAATTAAAAAGTGTGATCGCATTGTAGCGTTTGCAGGTCGGGGCGGGAATGGTGGTGACGCTATGGCTCTCCTGCGTATTTTGCATGATAGAGGGTCTACACTTCCGCTTGTTTTGGTGCCTCTGTTTGATGATTCAAACGATTTAAGTGGCGAGACCTTAAAGAATTGGGAAATGTTGCCTGTTGGCATTGAAGTTGGTGAAGATGACTTGTCTGGGAATCCACTGGTGATTGATGGAATTATGGGGACGGGACTCTCTCGGAATCTTACTGATGATTTGTTGGCAATTATCCAAAAGATTAACCACGCTGCTCTCACTGTTTTGGCAATTGATATTCCGACTGGTCTTGATAGCAACACTGGTCGCCCACTCCCTGATGCGCTCTATGCAACAGTAACGGTGAGCATGGGTATTCTCAAAAAAGGACTTTTCTTTAACAGCGGGCCGCTCTTTGCGGGACGAATTGTGTTAGGGAATATTTCTGCACCAGAGGAGTCTTATGAGGCGGTAGAATATCAGGTAGTTGAGGAGTGTGATATTGTCATTCCACAGGTGCCACTTACCTCATATAAAACAAAAAATGGTCACGCACTCTTTATTTTGGGTGATTTTGATAAAGTGGGTGCAATTATCCTTGCGGCTCGCGCTTTTTTGCGTGCTGGAGGAGGTTTAGCAACGATAAGTCTGCCTGATAGAGAGAGTATGATAAGTTTTGCTGGCCGTTGGCCTGATTTGATGCTGATAACTGACCACGACTCTCTTGAAAAGAGCGAGAAATGGGATGTTATTGTTGTTGGTCCTGGACTTTCTGAACTGCGAGCAGATGTATGGAAAACAGTGGTTTCAAGTAGTGCAAAACTGATTTTTGATGCAGGAATGTTTGATCTGCTTAACGGTGATGCAACCCTGTTAGAAGAGCTGACAAATCGCACGATTGTTTTTACGCCACATCTCGGAGAGTTATCCCGTTTTATGGAGAGGGAGAAGAGCGAGGAGTGGTTTGAAGCCGTTGACCGTTTTCCTCTTGAAAAATCATATGTTTTGCTTGCAAAAAATAGTGCCTCAATTGTGAGATTTGGTAGTGAAAAGTGGATTGTACCGCATGGTGCTGCTGCGCTTTCATTTGGTGGCACAGGTGATGTTTTGAGTGGTATTTGTGCCGCATTTGTCCACCACCTGCCACTTGCTGATGCAGTGCTTGCTGCCGCAATGGTCCATAGAAAAGCGGGTCTGCTTTTAGAGCAACACTCAAGTCGGCACTATCACAATGTAGAGTTTTTAATTGATTTGGTGGGCGATGCAATGAAGGAGCTACTATGAAAAGGGGCGAAAGTGGCGTTTTCTATACCGCTTCGCCAGAGGAGAGTGAGGTGCAAGGCAAGGATTTTGCTGCGCTTTTGTTGCCTGGTGATGTGATTTTGTTAGATGGGCAACTTGGTGCAGGAAAGACTGCGTTTACCGCAGCACTGTGCCAAGGATTTTCACTTCCACGAGAGGCTGTCGCAAGCCCGACCTATACCATTCTCCGCCAATATTTTCATGATGATTTAACGATTAACCATTGGGATTTCTATCGAATTTCTTCACTTGATGAGTTAGAGGCAACCGATTTCTTTGAGCTGACCGCAGACAAAAAAAGTATTACAATCGTGGAGTGGGCTTCGCTCTTTCCTGCTGCCTGGAATGATATCGTTCCTCGTTGTAATATTGCGATTTCAATTGAAGAGGGGAGCGAGCGAAGAGAGTTCAAAACAGAGTGGCATTTAAGATAGTTTTCTTTACTTTTTCACACATTACAGTAAAAAGAGCCTTGTTATAATTGTTGTTTTTTGAAAGGGAGCTCCAATGGACATCAACAAGAAATACAGTCACAAAGATATTGAACAAAAGTGGTATAAAATATGGGAAGAGCGAGGCTACTTTACTGCAGATCCCTCGTCAGATAAGCCGCCGTTTTCTATTGTTCTTCCGCCTCCAAATGTTACGGGTGTTCTTCATATGGGACATACGGTTATGGCGGTTGTGCAAGATATTATGGCACGCTACAAACGGATGGATGGCTTTGATGTTCTCTGGTTGCCAGGAACAGATCACGCGGGGATTGCCACTCAGATGGTTGTTGAGAGAAAGTTGATGGAAGAGGGTATCTCTCGCCACGATATTGGTCGTGAAAAGTTTCTTGAAAAGGTGTGGGAGTGGAAAGAGGAGAATGGCTCGATAATTACCAAGCAGTTACGCCATCTTGGCACTTCACTTGATTGGACACGAGAGCGATTTACGATGGATGAAGGGCTTTCAAAAGCGGTAAAAGAGGTTTTTGTGAGGCTTTATGAAGATGGATTGATTTATCGCAGCAGTTACATCATAAATTGGTGTCCTCGTTGCCGAACTGCCCTGAGTGATTTAGAGGTTGATCACCAAGATAAACCAGGAAAGTTGTGGTATATTTCCTATCCTGTTGCAGGTGAAGATACGGCACTTATTGTTGCGACAACACGCCCAGAGACGATGCTTGGGGATACTGCAGTTGCAGTGCATCCTGAAGATGAACGATATAAACATTTGATTGGCAAGATGATAAAACTTCCTCTGACTGATCGTGAGATTCCGATTGTTGGAGATGCAACACTTGTTGATATGGAGTTTGGAACAGGAGCAGTAAAAGTTACTCCTGCTCACGATTTCAACGATTTTGAGACAGGAAAGCGGCACAATCTTGAAGAGATAAATGTTATTGATGAAGATGGGAAGATAACCGAAGTCGGTGGAAAATTTGCTGGAATGACAACAACAGATGCTCGCAAAGCAATTGTTGAAGCACTCGAAAGCGAAGGGCTTTTGTTGAAAATAGAAGAGCACGGACACTCTGTTGGTCACTGTGACAGATGTAAAACCGTTGTTGAACCTCAACTTTCAAAACAGTGGTTTGTGAAAATTCAGCCACTTGCAGACCCCGCAATCAAAGCTGTTGAAGATGGCGATATTGTCATCCAACCTGAACATTGGAAGAAGACCTATTTTGAGTGGATGTATAACATTCGCGATTGGTGTATATCTCGTCAACTTTGGTGGGGACATCGCATTCCTGCGTGGTATTGTGAAGAGTGTGGTGAAATTACCGTCTCTCGTGATGAGGTGACTCACTGCCATGCGTGTAATTCGACAAAAGTGCACCAAGATTCTGATGTTCTTGATACATGGTTTAGCTCGGCTCTCTGGCCGTTTTCAACGCTTGGGTGGCCTGAAAAAACACCAGAACTGAAGAAATACTATAAAACATCACTGATGGAAACAGGCTTTGATATTATCTTTTTCTGGGTTGCTAGAATGATAATGATGGGTGAGAAGTTTATGGGTGAGATTCCCTTTGAAAAGGTCTATTTCCACGGACTGGTGCGAGATGAAAAAGGGCAGAAGATGTCTAAAACCAAAGGCAATGTTATCGATCCACTTGTCGTAACAGAGCAGTATGGGGCCGATGCACTTCGGTTTACTTTTGCAATGATGCCACTGACTGCGCGCGATATTAAGCTGTCAATGGACTGGATTGAGGGATATTCCTCTTTTATTAATAAGGTTTTTAATGCTACCCGTTTTTCACTTATGCAGTTTCCTGAAGATGTTACCCTAACATTTAATCCAAATGACTATAGCAGTGATGATTTTACTCCGGCTGACAAGTGGATTCTCACGCGGCTGAATGAGGCGACGAAAAAGGTTCGCAATTCACTTGAAGAGATGCGTTTCCACGATGCTGCTGGCTCGATTTATCACTTTTTCTGGCATGAGTTTTGTGATTGGTATATTGAACTAGTAAAACCGACATTTTTTGGTGAGAATGAAGCAGAAAAAGAGGTTTCTCGTAAAGTTTTGTTAAAAGTTCTTGATGCGTCACTCAAGTTGCTTCACCCTTTTATGCCACATGTAACTGAAGAGTTGTGGCAAAGTCTTCCATTTGATTTTGAAGGGAAGAAAGAGTCGATTATGATTAGTGACTTTCCTCAATTGAAAAATATTCCCGTTTTTGAAGCTGATGCGGAGACAATGGGACATCTCATTGAGATTATTAGCACGGTACGCACAATCCGAAGCTCGAATAACATTAAGCCAAAAGTTGAGGTGGAGCTTATTCTTGATGTGACCAATGAGGCACTGCATACTGCAATTCTCAGTAAAGAGAGCTATATTAAGAAGTTGGCTCGTGTTTCAGAAGTTCGGTATGAAAGTGGCTATCAGCCAGCAAAAGAGGATGCGTCAGCCGTTGTAAAAGGCGGAAAGGTTTTTCTTCCACTTGCTGGATTAGTCGATTTTTCTGAAGAGATTGCCCGTTTGCAAAAAGAGCTTAAAAAGGTTGAGAAAGATTTTAAGATAACCGATGGCAAGTTGAAAAATCCTCGGTTTTTAGAGAATGCAAATCCTCAAGTTGTTGAAAAAGAGAAGAAGAAGCACACTGAAATGCAAGAAAAGGTGCACCATTTGACAACACGGCTTGAAGAGATTTCACAGTAGCTAGATAGATATGCGCTCTTCTTATTTGATGGAGGAATCATGATGAAAATAGTCCGAATTGCCGCTTTGATGGTGGTTTTGCTTCTTTTTGTTGCTTGTGATTTTCAGACAACAGGCAAAAAGAGTATAGATGTCGATTCTATCGAAAAAGACGATAGTGATGCATCTGTTGACGATAACACTGCTCACGATGACGATTCAGCTGAAATAGATGATACCGTGATACCATCTGATAAAGATAGTGTTGAGATGCCAGATGACGATACCGTTGTACGGCATGATGAAGATTATGATGAAGACGAAGACGCCACTCTTCCTGATGAAGATACTCCGCTCCACACAGAGGAGGTTGCAATAGCGACATGGAATGTTTACCGCTTTTTTGACACGGTGTGCGATAGTGGGCAGTGTGGTTCTGGTGATTATGAAGAGTTGCCAAGCGATGCAGAATTTAACGCTCAGGCTGATGATATTGCCAATGGAATTAAGAAGATTAATGCCGATGTGATTTTGCTTGAAGAGGTGGAGAGTGAACGCTGTATGGAGGCGCTCGCATCACGGCTTGGCTATAGTGCAAGTCAGTGGATAATTGTTGAAAACCGTTTTAGAAAAGGTGATGTTTATACTGCTATTATGACCAAAGGGACAATTGTGGCTCACAAGCAATACGAAAAGACTGATTCTGGTTATTTTTCGAGGCCTCTTTTGCAGGCGACAATTGACTATGGTTCTGAATTTATTGTATTTGTTGCACATTTTAAGTCTCAAAGTAACGATAACCCTGAACTTCGGCTTGCAGAAGCTGAAAAAACGCATGATATTGTAACGGCAGTTGCGATGGATAATCAAGATACTCTCGTTGTAATGGGTGGAGACTTGAATGATGTTCCTAGCTCGCCACCGCTTGATGCACTACTTGATGCAGGGGATTTCTTGCGAGTTGCAGATGAACTAGGTCACCCAGGAGACGCAACATATTGGTATAAAAGAGCAATTGCAATAGACCATATTTTAATGTCAACGCGCGCTGGAGGGACCTTTCTTCCTGGAAGCGGTGAGATTTTTAAAAATGGTGCTACTCAATATTCATTTCAAGAGTCAGATCACGCCGCTGTGAGAGCAGAGTTTTCTTTCTAATTATCACTTATCTTTTGGTTTAATCATAGTCACTTTTCCACGATTTGCGGTGCGTTCTTTTCTGAGCATTTCATCAGTACAGTGGCGACAATAGAGGACTCCATCGCGTGCGAGTGGTTTATCGAGCTGTTTTACAATACGATCACACTTAACACAGAAGAAGCGGTAGACAGTCCCTTTTTTTGAGGGCATCTCTTCAACTTTATTTTGTTTACGATGGGCGTGCATCTCTTCAAGACACTCAGAGCAGTAATACGGTCTGTCTCCAGCAGGAATAAACGAGATATAATCCGTTTTGCTACAGCGGGTACATATTATTTTAGAGAGGATGGAACTCTCTTTTTTCTGTTGATATTTCAAACCGTTATTCCTCCTGAGAAAAAACATAAGACGGTTGACTTTTACTCCTTATAGCCTAATATGTCAATAAGTTTGGTGAAGGAGGGTCTTTGATGGCAAAAAAAGAACGCATTTCAACACTGTTCAAGCAGCTAGAAACGCTAGTTGATACTCTTGATGGTGATGTAGAGATTGAAGAGGCTGTTGCGCTCTATGAGCAAGGCAGTAAGTTGTTGAAAGATATAGAGAAAAAGCTTGATGCAGCGCGAGATAAAATCACTGTTTTATCGGCTGATGATATAACAGAAGAGCAAGATGGGGAGTGAGAGTTGAGCTGGAAAAAAACACATAAAGAGTTGTTGCCACTTATTGAGAAGAGAGCTGAAGAATATGCAGCCCGTTTTATCACGGAAGGAGTTCTCCGAGATGCGGCACTCCACTCTTTGACTGCTGGCGGAAAACGGTTGCGTCCCTTTTTGGCACTTATAGTTGGAGAGTTGTGCGGTCGTTCTCAAGAAGATATGATGCCCTATGCTATCGCACTTGAATTTATTCATACCTACTCTCTGATTCACGATGATTTGCCTGCGATGGATGACGATGATTTGCGTCGTGGAAAGCCAAGTTGTCATAAAGCTTTTGGTGAGGATGTTGCCATTCTCGCTGGTGACGCACTGCTTACAGAGGCGTTCACTTTGCTGTTTGAAATGCCGAGAGGCGATCTTATCAAAGGGGGAAAATATCTTTCTGAATCGGCAGGTGGCAGAGGGATGGTGGTTGGACAGACACTTGATGCAACACTTCCCGAAAAGAGTCGTAATTGTGAAACTCTTGATCGGATAAATCTCTATAAAACAGGCAAGATGATTATGGCTGCAACTGCCGGTG
>JAGLDR010000094.1 GCA_023145475.1 bacterium | reverse complement strand
AAAAATGGAAGGAGGTCAATTTTTGAATATCTTGCGGCTTACCTCATTGCATTATATGTAAAAACGCAAAAAAACGGGGATATTGCATCATATAAAATTGAAATCACATTAATGCCTGAGACAAGGCATGCCTTGTCTCTACGATAAAAACATCGGAAATATATATCGACCCCGTTCCGGTTATAAAAATTATACCTACTCTACTTCTATTGATTTCACACAACGAATACCTTGCTGATCCCACACCCTGCCAATATAGCCACTATCACGAGAAAAAGAGTGCAACCTTTCAGGCTGAAAATATGTCCAAGAACCTCCTCTTATAACCTTTCTAGGACCTAAGAACTCTTTTTCAGGTTCATCTGGACCTTGTGGGTTTTCAGAAGAAGATACTGAATAATAATCAGATTTATACCAATCACTCACCCATTCGGCTACATTGCCTATCATATCATAAAGACCACAGTCATTAGGATTAAAACTCCCAACTGATGTTGTCTTATTTTTGTTTGGAAGTTCGCAAGTGTGGCTACCATCAGGCAAAGTTATGCTTTTTACGTTTGCATATTTACAAAGATCTTTTATATCATCTCCCCAGGGATAAAGTGTGTTTTTGCCTCCTTTCGCCGCCTTTTCCCACTCTGCTTCTGTTGGGAGTCGCTTGCCACGCCATTCACAGTATTGCTTTGCCTGATACCAATCAACACAGACAACTGGCTGGTTTTCTCCTCTGAATGTATCAGGCAAAATTGCTCCGACTATAGATTCTCCTGTTTCTTCATCATTAAAAACACTTACTCCTTTTGAGCTCGGAGAACACACATCGTCATCATCAGGAGATGATGTGCAAGACAAATAGGATTTGTTAAATATTCCACATTTCTTATCATCCCTGTGGGCTGGAGTGCATTTTTTTGCTTTTACACACTCATCATATTCTTTATTAGTTACTTCGTATTTGTCTATTTTGAATGCATTGACATACACAGTGTGTTGACAGTGCTCCTCCGGGCACCAAGTTTTTCTTTTATCATAATTATCACACCTTAGGCAGTGATCTTTTACATAAAGTTTCAGAAAATCAAATTTCTGCCTAAAATTTGAAACACCCATTTCAAATGTTCCTGTAGGAATAACAACCATATTAATATCATCTATTATGTTAGCTTTTTTCGGTTCTTTGAAGTTTACAGCACATGCGCTCAATATGAAAACGCTTGTTAACATAATCGCTAGTTTAAACACTTTATAATCTCCAAATTGAACCAAAAATCGGAACGGGGTCGGGTCTGTACATATACATACAACTTTCGACAAAAAACATAATTACTCCTCTCCGTTATCTAAAACTCTCTACAAATCCTTTTCAAACAAACTTCCTATTACATAATTATTTCTTCGCAAAACCACTCTAGCGTAAATTCAAAAAAATGGCAAATTCGATGGTTAAGCCACAAAAATCCATCGCAATTTGCAATCTCTCCAGATTTCTGTAAAATAAAAGAGAACTCTTTGAGGAGAAGATCTCATGATACCAGAAAAAAAGAATATTTTCATCAATCCATACACTGATTTTGGGTTCAAACGACTGTTCGGAACAGAAAAAAACAAAGATATTCTCATTGATTTCCTTAACGAACTGCTTAGAAATGAAGAAGATTCGATAAAAAACATCACCTTTATGAACAATGAACAAATCGGAGCTTTTGACAATGATAGAAGAGCTGTTTTTGACATCGTTTGTGAAAATGAAAAGGGCGAAAAGTTTATTGTTGAGATGCAGAAGGCAAAACAGCTTTACTTCAAAGATCGCGCACTTTTTTACGCTAGCTTTCCCATCAGAGAGCAGGCAAAACGAGGAGATTGGAACTTTAAACTCAAAGCTGTCTACACTATCGCTATTCTCGACTTTGTATTTGATGAAGGAAAAAATGACCCCGATAAATTTCTCTATCTTGTGAAACTTACCGATGTTGACACCAAAAAAGTCTTTTACGATAAACTGACTTTTGTCTATCTTGAGATGCCCAAATTCAAAAAATCGCTCGCAGAATGCAAAACTCGTTTCGAAAAGTGGATATATATCCTCAAAAACCTTGCAAGCATGACAGAAATTCCAAAAGGAATTGGCAAAGCAGGTGTTTTCAAACATCTTTTCAAAGAAGCTGAGTTTTCAAAATTGACTCAAAAAGAACAAAGCAAATACGAAGCAGATTTGAAAGTTTACCGTGACTATACCAACACCGTTGATACTGCACGAATAGAAGGAAAAGCAGAAGGTATTGAACAAGAACGACGAATGCAAGGAGAGCGGCGCACACAAGAAAAAATAGAGACAGCGAAAGAGATGTTATCTGATGAAGTGCCAATTAAAACAATTGCAAAATACACGAAACTCTCTATTAAGGAGATTCAGAAATTATTAAAAAAATAATTCTTCATCAACAGTTCTTTTATATATCTAAACACAATAGAGCAAAGCAGAAACACCACAAAATTTGATTTATTTCTTGCAAACCATACCCTTGCTATGGATTGATGATTTAAGATGGAGATTACTATATGAATTTTGAACTTCCTCTACACGGAGATTTAGAAGAAATAGCAAAAATTGTGAGAGAGCGGATTGTTTCTGTAACCTCTAAAAATGGTGGCCATGTTGCACCATCACTAGGGACGGTGGAGCTGACTGTTGCGCTGCTTTCAGTTTTTAACTTGAAAGAGGACCACATCATTTGGGATGTTGGACATCAATCATACGCCTATAAGATTCTTACCGGAAGAGACGACCGTTTTGATACACTCAGAAAACTGGGTGGAATCAGTGGTTTTCCCAACCGCTCTGAGTCGCCATTTGATCTCTTTGGAACCGGCCATGGTGGAACTAGTATCTCTGCTGGACTTGGTCTGAAAGAGGCGATGACTCGCGCAGAAAAAGAGGGAAAGCAAATCTCTATTATCGGGGATGGCGCAATGACAAGCGGTCTCGCTTTTGAGGCGATGAATCATGTGGAAGAGCTGGGAAAAAACCATGTTACCATTCTTAATGACAACGATATGTTTATCTCAACTGGTGTTGGCGCCCTCTCCCGCTGGTTTAGCCGAACAATGACTGGACCAACATACGCTTCAATTCGCAGTGAAATCAAAGATATACTCCACAACCTCCCTCCATTTTTCAGAGGTCCTCGCATTATTAAAATTATTCAGAAAGCACTTAATTCATCCAAGTCACTTCTCACTCCTGGAATGCTTTTTGAGGGCTTTGGCTATCAATATGTTGGGCCAATTGACGGACACAACATCAATGAATTGGTCGAAACATTTCGCGATATTAAAGATAATAATGAGCCACTTCTTATCCATGTTGTTACCATAAAAGGAAAGGGCTATCCTCCTGCTGAAAATAATCCCCGAAAATTCCATGGGGTCGCACCATTTAATAAAAAAACGGGAGAAATTATCCCTTCTGGCCCCTCTTTTACCGCCTACTTGAAAGAGTACCTTCCGCACCTCTTCAAAAGAGATAAAAAGTTAGTGGCGATAACTGCTGCAATGCCTGATGGAACTGGGCTTTCAAAGTTGCAAGAGCTTGCTCCTGACCGTGTCTATGATGCAGGAATGTCAGAAGGTCACGCCGTCACTTTTGCTGCAGGTCTTGCCGCTGGTGGACTTCACCCTGTTGTTGCAATTTATTCCACTTTTTTGCAAAGAGCGCTAGACAACATTGTCCACGATGTGGCGTTGCAAAACCTTCCTGTTATCTTTTTAGTTGATCGTGGGGGTCTTGTCGGTGATGACGGTGGCACACATCACGGTCTGTTTGACATCTCCTATCTTCGAATGATTCCAAATATAACACTGATGGCTCCTCGTGATGAACACCAGATGGTTCGCATGATAGAGGCAGCTGTTTTGATGGACTCTCCTGTTGCTATTCGCTATCCACGGGGAACCGGGTCAGATCAGAAAAATTATACGCATGTTTCGCCTCTTCCGTTGAAGGGAGAGTGGTTAGTCAAGCAGAAAACCGAGTATCATACGGTGATTATATCTGTTGGTTCTATGGTGAGGGAGGCAAAAAAAGCGGTAAAAATGGTGGGAGATGAGGGCATAGATGTCGCTCTCTATGATTTACGCATCATAAAACCTCTGCCTAATGAGCTGTTTGAAGAGCTGAAACAGATGAAAGTTTCCCGTATTGTAACGGTTGAAGAGGGCATTGTCGCAGGCGGCGCAGGGAGTGCGATTATGGAAGAACTCGCACAAAGAGAGATGAATATTTCTCTCTTTCCTATTGGCGTTGAAGATACCTTTTCAACACATGGAACGCAACAGCAATTAAGGGAGATGGAAGGTTTGACGGCAGATGATATTGCAAACGCAGTCAAAAGAGGTCTGAATGGATAAAACATCGAGAGTTATCCACCTTGGCTGTTATAAAATAGGTGGAGATAATCCACCGCAGCTTCAAACAATGATTACCACACCACTGAGCGATATAAAAAAGGCAAAAGATGAGGTAATGCGCGTCTGGGAGATGGGCTGTCCAATTGTGAGAAGTGCGATTCGCTCTATCTCTGAACTTGATGCACTAGCTGAGCTTGCTGACCACTTTCCAGGTGCGCTTATTGCGGATATTCATTATGATTATCGACTTGCACTTGGCGCGCTTGATACAAAAGTCAAAGGAATACGCATCAATCCAGGTAATATTGGTGGAGAGGAGCGAGTGAGAGCCATTGTTGAAAAGGCAAAACTACAAAAAGATGTTGCTATTCGTATTGGCGTAAATGCTGGCTCACTCGAAGAGGATATACTGAAGAAATATGGTGGTCCAACAGGAGAGGCGTTGGTTGAAAGTACGCTGCGATGGACCAATTTTTTTGAAAAAGAGCTCAATTTTTTCAACTTCAAAGTCTCTGCAAAATCAAGCTCTGTTACTGAAAGTGTCAAGGCGTGTCTTGCAATCAGAAAGGCGAGTGATGTGCCGATTCACGCAGGAATAACCGAAGCTGGCGGTGGGCGAGCTGGCATCATAAAATCTTCAGCTGGAATGGCAATCTTGTTTCATCACAATGTTGTTGATACCTTTCGTGTTAGTCTAACGGCTCCTGTTGAGGAGGAGCTTCGTGTTGGATTTCAGATTCTTAAATCAATGGGAAGATTGAATGCAGGTGGCGAAATTATCAGCTGTCCGACATGTGGAAGAACACACGGTGCACTCTTTGCTTTTGCTCACGAATTAGAGGAGCTCTTTGACAAGTGGCAGTGGTGGAAATACCCTTCATTGAAGGTTGCCGTCATGGGATGTGAAGTCAATGGTCCAGGCGAAGCACGAGATGCCGACATTGGCATGGCTCTTGGTCATGGAACTGCGCTCTATTTTGAAGATGGCGATGTTGTTAAACGATTCTCTTCACACAGAGAGGCGTTTGATTTTTTAGTATTGGCGGTTAAGAATCGCTGGAATATTCTGTGAAATTCATTAATAGGAGGGGTCAAATCGTCACATTTCTTCAAAATGTTACGAAATTACCCCGTCAGTCAGATATACAATAATAATGCCACTCTTTTTGTTTCCCTTATCCCACCGAAATGCCAATACACTCTCTCCTTGTTTGAGAAGTCGAAGTTCGTGCTCTAAAAGATCTGGAAGCACTGCTTTTCCGCCTCGGCTGTGCAACCCTTTTCCTGCAATGATTTTGAGTGTCATGAGTCTGCTAGTGCGACCGTTTTGAATAAACCACCCTATCTGTTGGACTGCCTGTTCTTGAGTCATTCCATGTAAATCGAGTGTTTTTTGCGGTGCAGGGTAGTTTTTTAGCACTTCTCCAATATTTTTTGTTCTTTTGTTACTTCCACTCTCTTTTTCCGGCGGAGGAGTGAAGGGTTCTTCTGCAAGCAAATCAGCGAAAGACTCTTTACTCTCAGCTGTTTTGCTCTCTTTCTCTCCGGTGAAAAGTTCATACATACTTTTGTCTGAATCCATCTTAGGAATTCGTTTTTTTGCCATAATTATCTCCCTCAATTGAAAACTCAATCGAAAATCTTTACAATTTTCTTTTTTATTGTGTATAATGTCAATAATTTAGGGTAAACCCTTTTGTACGGGAGGAGAGTATGAGGGTTATAACTGTTTTGGCTCTGTTGTTTTCGGTTGTTGTTTTGTGGGCTTACGAAGAGGAAGTTCCTGGTAGTGCGGAAGAGGTTCCTGTCCCTTCATTTATCGATTTGAATAATGTCGATTTGAGTAAGGCTCCTGAGCAGCACACGGTTGTTACTGGTGATACACTATGGGATATCAGTGAAACATATCTGAAAAGTCCATGGTATTGGCCAAAAGTTTGGTCATTGAATCCTCAAATTAGCAATCCTCATCTTATCTATCCAGGGAACATTGTTTCGTTTCGTCACTCTGGTGAAGTTGAGATTCCCAATGGGGAGCTCGGTGGTGGATTGACCGAGGGTGATGTTGGTGATGAGATTGGTGAGACTGATGAGGCTGCTCGAACAGGCGCAACTTTGGATTCTAAACCAACAAACTATAAGCACTATGTGAAGTTGGGTGGAAAGTTTCGTCCAGATCGCTTTGTCAATATCGACGATACACTGTTTGATATTACGATGGTTGGCTTTCTTGCTGACATTGAATGGGATAAGTTAGGAACGGTTGCGGGTGCTTTTGAATCAAAAGAGATGCTTGCTCAAGGGGATTCGACCTATATTAAGCTTGGCGAAAAAGAGTTTTCTCCTGGCGATAAGGTTGAGTTTATCAAAGAAGGCAAGAAGATTAAACATCCTATTACGAGAGATAAGATGGGTTATAGTGTGACTGTTCATGGATATGGTAAAGTTGTTGATGTTACCCCTGACAAGATCGCTACTGTACAGATAACAAAATCTTTTCTTCCTGTTTTGCGTGGGATGAAGATTAGAGAATATCATCCAATTCCTAAAAGTGTTAAGCTGAAAGATACCACTTTTTCTGATAAGGCATACATCGTTGCTGGTGTTGGTCTGCATGAGAATTATGGTGAGAGTTACACTGTCTATCTAGATAAAGGCTCTGATGATGGTTTAGAATTGGGTAATATGCTGACAGTCTACACAAGAGGTGATGGACTTAAGTATATTAATAAATACAAAAAGGATAGCCCCTTTCCATGGGAGCCAATAGGTGATGTTGTTGTTATCAATGTTTTAGAGAAAACATCTGTAGCAGTGATTACAAAGAGCATTGTAGCTCTTGTTCCTGGTGATATTGTTACCGTTGGCAATCCTGATACAATGGAAGAAGAGGGGAGTAAGGAAAATTAATCGTTCTCTTCTGTTTTTTTACACCTTTACTGTCGCTATTTTTTTTCTTTCGCTTATCGCATTTTATACTGTCTACTCTTCTGAGCAAGATTTTCATCAGCGACCTCCTTCGCAGAAGGTACATTTTGAGAAGATACTTACGGCTTTAGAGCTTGTTGATACTGTCGCCGCAAGCGAGCGATTGCAACATGATTTAAGTCAAATACGCGTTGTTAATCAAGCTGAGTCGTGGTGTAATGCTCAACATAAAACGGTGCTTTCGTACCCTTTCCCTGAGATTGTAACTCGATATGAAAAGAGTGCAGCTGAGTTGTGGCAAGTATTGGACGCCTACTCTGAAGGATCTACCCTCTCAGATAAGGATGTCCTGCTTGTGAAAAAAAACAGTCGAAAAATGCAAAATCTTATTCAACTACTTGCTGCGAGGGTAGCACAGACAAATAGTGTTCGCGATGGAGAGAAGCAGATAGCTCTTGCACTTCATTTTGCTGTTGGAACTTCGCTTCTCTTTTTTGTTACTTCACTGCTTTTGTTTTTTCTCTATCAAAAAAAGTTATTGCATCTTCAGCAGGCTGTTGTGAAATCTTTTTCACCGCAGTCAACGAGTAGTGCCTATCAAGAGGTTCTTGATAACTCTGTCCGAAAGATAGATGAGACACAGAAGGAGTTACAGCGGCTAAGAATTATCCAGAATCGCTTCCAGCGGATGTTTGATGCTCTCCCTGTCGGTGTGGTTGCTTTTGATAAAACAGGTGTTGTCTTGGTGGCAAATCGCCTCTTTTCTGATACCTTTTTCAAAGCTGCATCCCCTGTTGGAGAGTTGTTTGATGTGATTATGTCTCCTGCTAAAATATCTCAAAAAAGTCGTGGCAAAATAGCGTGGCAAGAAAGACAGTGGTGGATTAGTGAATATACAATAGAATCAAGCTCTTATCTAGTCTTTCAAGATGTAACAGAGCAGGAGAAGATGGCAGCAAAATTGTTGAATTCTGAAAGACTTGTTTCAATTGGCGAGATGGCATCACGCATAACTCACGAAATTAGAAATCCGCTGAGCACGATTAAGATGAATAGTGAATATATGCGAGAGCATGCTTATGAGATGACGCGAGAAGAGATAGAATCAACTTTTAAGCCTGTCATCAATGAAATTATTAGACTTGAACAGATTACCGATAAATATATCAATATGGTGAAATATCGTTCAACAGTTGAGGTTGCATCAGCCGTTATTCCTGATGATTTGGCAGAGCTTATCTCCTTCCATCGACCTGAAATGGAGGCACGGAACATTGAACTTGATGTAACATTTCCTGACAAGCCACTCTCTTTAAGTATTCCTGTTGATGCCTTCCGAGAGGTACTGCTCAACATTATGAAAAATGGGTGGGAAGAGATAGAGCGCGATGGGCGTATGCACATCCGAGTTATCGTCGTCAGTGATACCCTGCTTGAGATTCATATTGAAGATAGTGGGAGTGGTATTGATGAGATGATGAAAGAGAAGATATTTGAAACTTTTTTTACTGGAAAAGCTGGTGGAACGGGAATCGGACTTAGCCACTCAAAAACGCTTGTTACTGAAAATAATGGGACCATCACTGTTGAAGATTCAGAGCTTGGCGGTGCTGATTTTGTTATTTCAATGACATACGATAAGATTGTTTAATCAAAGAAAAGTGAGTAGGGTCGCTCAATGTGAGAGGCAAGCTCCATTACACCAATATTTCTACTCTGTCTGATAAATTCTTTACCATCTAGGAAGAGGATGATTGTTGGAGCAGCAAAGACTGAAAAGTGTCCACCCGCTTCTGGAATCTTTTCGGTATCAATATAGTGCATCTCAATCTTTGGATAGTGTTTTTGGAGCATATCATATATTTTTGGTTTCAATACTTTGCAAACATGGCACTGTCGTGTTGAAAAATAGAAGAGGACTCCGTCTTGTTTTTTCGATTCTAATACCTGTTCAAAATTGTCGAGATTTTTAATCATAATTTTTCCTGTATATATTAATCGGATGTGCCAGGCACATACTCAGTCGGATACCATGTGAAATTGTCAATAAGAACCAAACTATCAAGAATGTGATCGCCACTATCCCACATTGCAAAACGCAAGGTAATGGTCTCTTCAGGAATAACATTGCCGCGAGTTGTCAGCCAGCCTGTTGCTCCTCTCCCCTCAAATCCCGTTCCATTTAAGAGTGTGTCGCCACTACATGATGGATAGGAGGTTTGCGGTGCACAAACAGAGAATAATCCTGCTTTTGCAAGATTTACGCCCAGTGGATTCCCCTCAGAGTCAACGGCAAGATTTTTATCGTATGGATTTTGTAATGATGGATCTTCGCTTGTGTGTTTGCTGTCAAGAAGTGCAACAAAAAAGTCGTTGTAGTAGCCACAGACATATCCAGGGAACTCTCTTGAGAAAAAGAATGTATCAAACGAGAATGATTTAACAAGAGGGGGAACTTTGATGACCAATTTTAACATAACAGGATCAAAAACGGTCGGTTTTGGTGTTGGTGATGAGCCGACGCAGGCAGGAGCATTGGGAATCATATTATTATTTTTACTTAACCAGTCATTTGGTGCTCGCGCGGCTGTTCCCTGTTCGATATGCTCTTTTGGAATAGGAGAAGTAGCTTCGCCAGAAGAGAAGACAAGCATAGTTGAGCCACTTGTTGCGCCGATAGAACCAAAAGTAGGCAGAATGTTATACGCCCGTGGATCGACACCTGTTGTCCCGTCGGGGAGGAGAATCTCTGCTGAGATAACGCCCCAAACATCACCCTCTTGTGCTTCATGGCAGAGTCCGATTGCCTTTGCTAAATCCATTCCACTGAATGGTGCAGTTGAAGAGCCTTCACAATCATAAACACCTTCATCTATCTCATCATTACAGTTGTCATCTTCGCCATTTGGAATTTCATCTGCTCCAGGATAGACTTTCTCTGGGTGTGAGCAATCTGCTTTTAAATCGCAACAGTCACCTTCGCAGATACCAAAACCGTCGCCATCTCTATCTGAGCCATTATCTGTCTTGCCATCGCAATCGTTGTCAATTCCATCGCTACATATATCTTCGGTCGGATAGACAGCGCCGCGGCAGACATCCCACTCACCATCGGGAAGACATTTTCTGAGTGCTGCCTTACATGGTCCGACATCTTCTGTCTCTGTGTCATCACCGTAAGGGCACTTCTGTGTACTTCCTGGATTACAGGTCATTCCGTCGGGGACCTCTCCTATATTATCGCTGTCTGCAGGAATATGTGTTGTATCGCTGTCATCTGATTCAGCCGTATCTTTATCTAGAACAGCCGTTGGATCGTAACAGAACCCATCTGAGGTGTTACACAACTGTCCAAGCGGACAGTCATCAGTTGTCGTGCAGGCAATCGCTTGGTGTGGATTGCTGTTATTGCTACACGAAAAAAGGAAAAGAATTAAAAGAGATAAAAAAAATGAAACATACTTCATAACGACATCCTCCAGCGATGAGACAGCTACTATTGTATGATTTTTTGCTATTATGGCAATCATAACTTGAAAATGAATTGTAATTCCGCGTACTCTGTATACAATACCAGCGGATATGAAGAGTGCGATGAAAGATAGCCATGCAACTTGAGGAGATTTTATAGTGAAGCTTTTACTAACACCATCAGACAGAGAGCTCATTCGTCTTGCTATTCGCGAGGATATAGGACGAGGCGATATGACAACTTCATTTTTAGACGGTTCTTGTTTAGGTCGAGCTATTTTGAGAGCAAAAGAGGAGCTAACAATATGTGGACTTGATCTGATTAGTCCTATTTTTGCCTTAATGGAGATTGAGAATATACCATATATCACAATGCTTTGTAGTGATGGCGACCGGCTTTCGATTGGTGATACAGTGTGTGAAATCCATGGAGATGCGGCAACACTTCTTATGGCTGAACGAACAATTCTCAACTTTTTGCAACGGATGAGTGGCATTGCAACAACGACTGCTCATTTTGTCTCTTACCTCCCAGAGGGGAGCAAGACGAGGATAACTGATACAAGAAAAACAACGCCTGGCTGGAGAACTTTAGAGAAGTATGCAGTCAGAGTTGGCGGGGCTTATAACCACCGATTTGGTCTTGATGATGGCGTGATGATTAAAGACAATCACATTGTGCTTGCGGGGTCAATTACCAACGCCGTCAAGGATATTCGTGATAAAATACATCATCTTATGCGGATTGAGGTTGAGTGTGAAAACCAAGAAATGGTGAAAGAAGCACTCAACGCTGGAGCAGATGTTATTATGTGTGATAATATGTCAACAGATGATGTTGCAGCCGCGGTGAATTTAATAAATGGCAGCGCAATTGTTGAAGTTTCTGGGGGTATCTCTTTTGAGCGAATTCAAGAGCTTGCCACAGTTGGTGTTGATGTGATTTCTGTCGGAAAGTTGACGCATGGTGCGCGTTCCGTTGATATTAATATGACACTGACCGTCGAATAACGATGGAAAAACTTGTTGCAAAAATAGCCGCTCTTCTTTTTGTTCTCTCCATTATATCTACGGCATTTTTCTGGCTGTTTTTGAGTGATAGAGGTGGACTAAATGAGACTGGTGAGCAGGCAGCCGCTCTTTTCATCTCTGAAAATTATCAAAAAGGGGACACAGTATTTCCCCTGTCAGACTGGGATTTGGGATTTACCCGTTATCTTGATTCAAAAGTTTCATTTCTTTCGCTTCGATTTCATTATTACAGCGCTGAGCAGTTGAAAAATAGTGGTCGTGGGGGGAAGCGATTTTTTCTCATCTCCGATAAAAAAGGGGTAATAGCAGATATTCTTCACTCAAAAAAACTGAATCTTTTGAAGTTGCAGGCAGTGGGAAATGGTGAGGTTGCACTCGTCGAGCCAGAAGAGAAGCTTGCCCCTGTTTTGCTTGATTTTTCAGCTGATATTATGAAAGCTCGCCGAGTCTATTTTTCTGATAAAAATGGTGAGAATGTCCGCGATTGTGTTGCAAATGATGTCTGGCGCTGCAGTGCACGAGAGTGGAATCATATCGGATTTCATCGTGCAATTATGGGCGGAATTTCTCAAGATGCTGTCTGGGCACATCCGCTGAGTCGTAAAATTTTGCATATTGTGTTTGCTGTTCCGAAGGGTGCTGTAACCATGAAATTGAATACGGCATTTCTTGAAACTGCCTATAGAAATGCGGAGGGAAATCCGATAGAGGTTACCCTACTTGTTGACGGAAAAGAGGCGTTTACCTATATAAATCAAAATGAAAATCGTCTTTTTAGCCGCACAATTTCTCTTCCTCTCACCGCTCAAGAGGTTGAATTGCAGTTTTTTGTAGAGAGTGATGGGGCAAGGCACTTTGTATTTAACGGTTTTATGGAAGGCAGATGAAGTTACAAAAATTAGATAGAAAAGATATATTTCTGCTCTCTGTTACTATGCTATTTATATGGTTTTTTCTCTTCTATTCTGGCTATTTGATTGGTCTTGTTCGTGATGAAGGGTTTTATGGCCACGCAGCAAAAGAGATGGCTCGTTGGTTTGATTATCTCTTCTCTTCGTGGTCAAACGGAGAGCTGTTTAAGCCATTTTCGCAGCCAGTGATTGATCGTTATTTTAGGTATAACAATGAACATCCAGCAGTGATAAAAGAGCTCTTTGGGTTTTCTGTATATATTTTTCACAATAAACTACAACTTCTTGAATTTATTCCATCAATCAGGCTTGTCGCAGCACTATTCGGTGCCTTAACCGCTGGGATGATATATCTGTTTGGGCGACTCTTTTTCAACAGAGAGACGGCGATTGCCGCTCCGTTGCTTTTTTTCACCATGCCACACATCTTTTTTCACGCCCACCTTGCCTGTTTTGATATGCCTGTTCTTTTTTTCTGGTCTGCAACGCTTCTTTTTTATCTTGTGCATCTTGTAAAACGGACCTGGACAAGTGGAATTACTCCTGCACTTCTTCTCGGTGTTGGACTTGGCGTAAAACATAATATGTTTTTTATGCCGATACTGCTTCTGTTGGTGCATGTTGTGGCATACGGTCTCTCCTACCGCTCTCTTCAAAAGAATTACCGAGGGTTCAAGGGGTTTGTTCTATCTGTGCCGCCGGTCTTTTATCTTTTTGTTGTGGTGAGCTTGCCTCTGTACTATATTTTATGGCCGTGGCTCTGGTATGATCCGTGGAGCCGTTTTTTAGGATATATGGCATTTCATACCCAGCATGTAAATTATACCAATTACTACTTTGGGCAGGAGTTGACGCGAGCGCCATTTCCCTTTTCTTTTCCGTGGGGGATGACCTTTTTTACGACTCCTCTGCCGCAACTTATTCTCTTCATCGCTGGAGCAATCTGGCTAGGGATTAAGAGTGTTTCGCTAAAAATAAAGGCGACGGAGAGAGAGATTTGGCTTCAGCTTTCCGTTGCAATCTTTTTTCCAATACTTTTGATTGCACTTCCCTCTGTTCCTATATTCGGTGGGATTAAACACTGGTTTACTGGTTATCCACTTCTCTTAACCGTTGGTGTTTTTGTTGTCTTGCATGGCATCAAATTATCACTTCCTAAAAGACGATTCTCTGTTGGACTTGCGATTATGACACTTGCTCTTGTTGCTCTGATTCCGCTGAATATCAAATTTGCAAGGCATGGCGCAGCATTTTTTAACCAGTTGATTGGTGGGGGACAAGGGGCGGCCAACAGTGAAATGCAACGGAACTTTTGGGGATATGATATACTTGATTTAACCGAAAAACTGAATGAAACAGCACCGAAAAATGCTCGACTTTTTATTGCGGGATATGCAGAGGGCCTCAATATGGATGCCTTTTACTATTTACGGGATGCGGGTGTAATTAGAAGAGATATTCGTCCAACAAATAATATTGCAGAGTCAGATTTTGCCTTCTTTTTCTATGAAAAACAGAATGAATCAGTACTCTATTCTATCTTCCGTTATTACGGAACGGTAAAGCCACTTGCCATAACAGTGGTAGATGGTGTATACTATTCGGGACTTTATAGAAGGAGGAGCAAGTGACTTATCTTTTTGTTAATCCAGAAGTAAAAAAATGGCGTATACTATTTTTTCTATCCGCCCTCTTTAATCTTGTGCTTATTATTGCACTTTACTTCTCATCATCATTGACCGATAGTGATGAAAAGAATGCTGAGATTGCAGCTGTTTCAGCCGAGGAGGGGAGCGATAGCGATATCATAGCACCTCAAGATGGCGCTCCTCAAAATGCAGAGCCAAAGGTTCAGCAAGTGACGACGCTGCAGAAAGGTGCGCCAATTACGATTTCATTAATCATAAAAGATAACTTCTTTTCCTCTTTTACCGCAAGTGATGCTGTTACGGTTCTAGAGGAAAAATATGATATGCCTCGACTAGATAGACTGCTCTCTGCTCACGCTGCACGCCTGCTTATTTTTGATTTGCTTCTTCGAAAAGATGTACGAAACGGAGATGCGATTAGTTTGGTGTTTCGGCAAATACCTGAGGAAGAACGAGCAAATAGAGATGATTTGCCAGATACAATAGAAATTCTTTCACTGGTATATAAATCAAAAAGATTAAATAAAACGATTCAAATATTTCGATTTCAAAAGCCAGGCGACACCTATAGTCGCTACTACTATGCCGATGGGCAACAGGTCGAGCCAACTTTACAAAAGTCTCCTATAAAAGATTATATTCAGGTGACAGCGACCCTGCGAGATAGGCGGCCTAAACATGACGGTGTCGATTTCAAATCTCCAACAGGTACCCCCGTTTTGTCGACAGTTGATGGGAGTGTAGTGCGAACAAATTGGAAGCGGCGCTACAATGGATACTGCATAGAGTTGAAAGATCATGCAAAACATACGCTTAAATACCTGCACATGAGTAGCGTAACTGTTGAGCCTGGCCAGGCAGTCAAAATTGGACAGCAGATTGGTGAGTCAGGAAACACAGGCAAATCAACAGCACCGCATCTACATTATCAAATCAATGTTGGCACAAAAGGAAAGGTATTGAATCCTTTTAAACAACATAAGACAAAAGTGAGAGTGCTTTCTGGCAATGACTTGAAATTATTCAGAAAAAAGATTGCAGAAATCCGGAATTTTTCATCAGGACACCCGTCTCAATAATCTAAAAGAAAAGTTGACAAAGCCCCAAGTCAAAAGTAGAGTGATGTGCGGTTTATTCGCACGCTACTGTATGTTTTATTGAACGTGTGTCGGACGGGAGGTTCTCGTGAGAAAAAGTGTTGTCAAACTACTACTGTTGTTTGTGTTTTTATTTGCCTTTAATGTGGTTGCCAAAACATTGGCAGTTATGCCAACAGTTGGTAAAACGACTGATGAAAGGCAATTGTCAAGAGAGATTAACGAAAACATCTCCTTGCTCTTCTCCTCAATTAGGGGTGTAGACGCTGTTGGTGCAAAAAGCGTTCTTGGTTCAAAAGATCGAGCTCGGCTTCGCAAGTGTAAGGATGCTCGCTGCGTTTTAACACTCGCAAAGCGCGCTGATGATGCCGATTATTTGTTGGTATCACTCCTTCGTTATAAGGAGAGTAGTGGTGGAAATCTCATCATTGCACTCTATACATCACAGGGAAAGCGAATCGCAAGAGACACTGTTGAAGTCAGTGATGATAGTGACGGTGAAGATGTTGCAGCCGATATGCTTAGTTCGATTAACAAGCTGGTTTCTCGTAAGATAAGCAAAAAGAAACCACGGAAAGCTACATCATCTCGCAAGAAACTAGCATCATATACCGATGTTAAAAATAGAATCAAAGATGGTCTTCGTGCCTATGCAAAAGGCGATTTAGGCGATGCAGTTGATATTTTCAAAGAGGCAGCAACAGAGTTGAAGTGCGGTTGTTCGCAAAATCAAATCGCTGCTACCTTGCTGAAAGATGCTAAAACTGTTGCTTCAGCAATGGATAAGGGTGAAGAGCTCGTTTCTGCTGGCAACTATAAAGCTGCTCAGTCGAAGTTGAAAACTGCTCAAGCCGCAGATACAAAGGTAAGAAATGCTGGATACAAGATGATGCTGTTCAAAAAAGAGCGCATTGTTCGTCGCAAGTATTTGATGCCAAACTCTGCTGATGCTGGAGCTGTAGCGTCTGTTCACCGCCAATTCAAGCAAAAGATTGATTCGGCAAGAACATGGCGACGACGCGCAAAAAGCAAAGAAGATGGGTGGGTTAATACACGAATTAAAGAGCGTGAGAAAAAGATTGCTCTTCTTAAAAAGAAAGAGAAGACAGTTCGCAAACAGCAGAAGAGTGGCTATGTAGCACTGAAGAAAAAGATTCGCGAAATGAAATATCAGTGGGAAAAAGATGACTCTTCATTAGAGCAGCAAATTGTGCAGCTTGAAAGTCAAATTACCATGATTGAGCAGCGTGAGAAAGGCGTTATTAAGGTTTCTAACAAGAAGCGTGAACAAGCCAAAGATAAAGAGATAGTAGCTGGGAAGAAACGTTTTAAGACATGGAAGGCATCTCAGAAAAAGCAAAAGAAGAAATATTATGATCAGCAGAGTGTTCGCGTCAAAAGAGAGGGCGACAAGCTGAGCAAAAAGATTGCCAATTTGCAGAAGAAAAAAGCAAAAATGGAAAAAGAGAATAAAGAGGGCGACAAAAAGCTTCGCGGTCTGCTCGACGGATTTGATAAGGCAGAACGAAAGGTAATGGCCAAAAACGAAGCATCTCGAATGAATGCTGAAGATGAAGACAGAAAATACAGAGTGAAAGTTGAGAAAGAGTATCAAAAAGAGTTTGATGCTTTGAATAAAAAGCTTGCTTCCTATGATACCAAACAGGCAAAAAAGGAAAAAGAGCTTGCAAAGTTTCAAGGTGCAACAGAGGCATTTCTTGTTAAAAGTGCTGATGAAATGGGCAAGATTCAAGACAAACTAGATAAGGATCGCTCAAAGCTTGAAGCAAAATATGCAAAAGAGAAGGGTGCCGCACAGCAAAAAGTTGAAAAAGAGTATGAAACAAAGCTGAAGTCACTGACAAAACAGCAGATTAATTTGCAAAATAAAATTGCTGCTCATCAAGAAAAGACAGAGACACTTCGCGCTCAGAAAGAAGAGTCAATGGTGAAGGCAAATGAAAAAGAGCTCACTGCGATAGAAGTTCGATTGGGCAAAATTGAAGATGAGTTAGGGAAACTTGACCAAAATTATGCTCAAAAGTTGAACGCCATTGAAGAGAAAAAAGGCGGAACAATGGATGCCGAGGGCAATGAGAAGGCAGCCCGCGAAAATAAGTTGATGGCTGAAAATGAAAAACTTCAAGTAGAAGCAGGCAAGTTAGAAGAACAACTTGGTGTAGAGCAAGGTCAGTATGAAGAGGCAAAGGCAAAAATTCTTGAAGCTGCAGAAGTGAAGAAAGCGGGAATAGAAGAGAAAATTGCACTCGAAAAGGGTAAGTTGGCCGACGCAACAGATAACTTCAAGGCAAATTGGGGCGATGTCGTTGCAAAGGAAGTTGAAAA
The DNA here is from genome assembly GCA_023145475.1 of bacterium. Lineage (GTDB taxonomy): Bacteria > UBP6 > UBA1177 > UBA1177 > JAGLDR01 > JAGLDR01. The sequence goes on along the minus strand of JAGLDR010000094.1, from coordinate 5,110 downwards.
ACTTACCGCAAAAGATGCTGCAATTCGTCAAGCAAAGAGTGCTGCCAAAGGCTCTATTCCTGAGATTAAAGCAAAATATAATGAAAAGAAAGCAGCAGAATTAAGCAGTGTTGATGCTAAAATTGCTGCAATCGAAAGTAAGTATGTGGAAAAAGGTGGACAACTTGAGCAGACACTTCAGAGTGAAGCTGACAAGGCTCGTTCTGATGTTGCAACAAAAGTAGCCGCATATTATGACGAGACTGCAAAACTTAAAGAGCAATTCCAAGTTACAATGGGAAAGAAGGCTCAAGAAGAGAAGGCGATATCAGCCAAATATGATGTCGAATTAGCAAAATTGAGTGAGCAAGTTGCAGCCGTTGATACAAAATACGAAAAGAAGATGGCTCCATATAGCATTGATGAAGTTGTAGATGCAATGAATCAAGAGATTGCAGAGCTTGACAATGCTAAAACTGAAAAGGTCAACAAGTTGCAAGAAGAGCTTGATGGTGTTCGTCAACGGAAGTCTGAAACAGTTCAGCAGTTTGATGATGTCAAGGCAGAGATTCCTAAAAAGGAGTTGGCAAAAGTACAGCGCCAGCACAACAGCAATCTTACTAAGTTAAAGCTAAAAGAGAGCTCTCTTCAACGCAAGATTAAGTTTGAGATGTCTAACAGTGACAGAAAAATTAAGTTCAAAAAGGCATCTTACGAAAGAAAGATGGCAAAAAAGAAGGGTGAACTTAAGAAGATTCAGAAAGAAAAGATAAAAGAGCTTCTCTCTGTTAATAGAAAAATAAAACAAATTAACGGTCAGAAAAAAGGCGCACTTTTGCAACACCAAAAAGGTGTTAAGGTGGAGATGAAACAATTTAATAAAAAAGTTTCTCGCCGCGATAAGACTGCAAAAGGGATGACAATTCAAGGTGAAAAGAGAGCAAGAGCTATCTTGGCATCAAAGAAGAAGAGAATGAAAGCTCTTATGGGACTTAAGGCGAAAGAGCTTCGCTCTCTCAAAGTTCAAAAAGCGAAGATTGTCAAAAAATACAATGCTCTTGCTAGAAAAGATAGCGCAAAAGTATACGCTGATATTAAGAAGATGAAAAAAGATATCGTAGCTGTTGCAAAATCTATCAAAGTTTGGAATAGCAAGGTTAACAAGGTTGATCCTGGCAAGATGAAAGAGCTTCAGCGCCCATTTTATCAAAGAATTGGTGCTTTGAAAAAAGAGAGAAGCAAAGTTATTGCAGGACAAAAGAAGCAAGTTTCTCAGCTTTCGAAAGCACATAAATCAAAAGTTGTTTCAATTGCTGGAAAGAAAAAGAAAAATACAGCTAATGTGAAGGGTTTTGCTGTAACGCTCAAAAAAGAGCTTGCAAAAATCTCATTGAAATACAAGAAGATTCGTCAAGGTATGAGTGCTCAATCATCAAAATTGAAGAAAGAGAAAAAGACAAAAGTTATAACACTGGCAAAAGAGCGCTCGTCATTAACAAAGAAGAGAAAGATTTTGTCTGCTGGTTTTGCTAAGAAGTTGAAGAAATCAGTTGGCAAACTTGTTTATGCTCGCAAAAAAGAGCTGAAGAAGCTGAAAATCCAGCTGGCGACTGTTTCTAAGAAATTGAAATCTCACCAGAATTCTCACGATGCATTTGTTGCGAAGGCGATTACAAAGATTGATATGGAATACGAAAAGAATTCTATGACAATTGATATGACTCTTGCTAAAGAGAATCAGCGTCTGCAAAAAGGCAACAAAGTATACAGCAAAAAGAAAAAGGGAGAAGAGGCCGCATATAAGAAAAAATTCAAACAATTCTTATATGAGAAGAAGAAATTCAAAAAGAGTATAGATGCTAAGATTAAAACAGCTCAAAAGAAACGCGATCAGAAAATTGCGAAAAAAGAGAAGGATCGCACCACGCAAGATTCTCGTTGGGCAAAAGAGAAGAAGGCGCGTCAGCTTGCTTTTGATCGCCGAACTAAGAGTATTCGTGACAAGACAGCTCGCAATATCAAAGAGATTGAAAAAGTTAATGGTCAAATTGATAATGTGAACAATGTTGACGGTCGCAAACTTGATGATATGAAAGCGACACTCCATAATCAAGCACAGAAAAAAGAGGCATTTTGGAGAAAAGAGCTCGACAAGAAACAAGCTGAGTTAGATAAAAAGAGCAAGGCTGTTGTTAATAAATATGATCGTATGGAAATTCGTGACAAAAAGCGTGCTGAATCTACAAAGAAGACAAAGATGGCAAAAAGAGATCGTCTCCTTGTTGAGAAAGATAAGCGAAAAGCAAAAAGACAGAAGATATTGAAAAAAGAGAAGTCAAAGTGGATGATTAAAAAGGATAAGTACCAACAACAAATTGACAATCTTAATGCAAAGTGGAAGAAATTGCAGGACAACAAAAAAGCGGCCTTGAAAAAGGATAAAGCAACTGCAAATAAGAAGAAAAAAGTTGTTACAAAGCAATACGAAGCAAAACTTTCTAAAATTCAGGCAGCTGAGTTGAAGGTGATTTCTCGTAAGTTTAAGAAAGATTATAAAGAAGAGAAGAAGCGCGCAATACAGCTAACTAAAGTTACTAAAAAAATTAATGGTATGATGGCTGAAGCACTTGCAAAAATGGGTCTTGAGAAGTTAAGCAAGAACAATCTGTTAAAAGCGAGAAAGGCATTTGTTGATGCGCTCTATTTGGATGCGAAGAATGGTACAGCAAAGTCAGGGTTGAAATCAATCAGTAGTAATGCAAAAGCGATGTACTGGGAAGCATACGGTGCTAAAGAGACTAACAAATCAAAGGCTCGTAAACTGCTCCGTCAACTGACAACAAGTCTTCTTCCAACTAATCCGTATTTCTTGAAAGCTCAATCCTTGTTGGATGAGTTGAAATAATCGAGTCTTCATTTTGAAGGTAACTATGAAAGGAGGAGTGTTTATGCTCCTCCTTTTTTCTATTATCTCTCTATCTTCCGCAACGCTCCCTGAGCTTTATTCAGTTTTCAATCTTCCTTTGAAGAAGGTGCCCTCGTGGTTAAAAAGAGATAAAAAGAGTGCGGTTAAAGATCTTTTTATTGCATATCAGCATCTTCCACGGAGATATCGGAAGTTTTCTCACACCGTGCCTTTGCAGCCGGAGTTTTCTATCGACAAAAAGAGTGAGTTTCGCTTCATTGTTATATCTACGAAGAAACGGATGACTACATCATTTTTACTTGGTGGCGTTAAGCAGGGAACAATAAGTATTAATGGTGCTGTGCGAAAACGGGTGAAAACAAAGTCTCCTATTGATCCAGTTGTTTTTACGACGACATTTGAGCCAGGAAACTATCTGTTTGTTCTTACTGTCGAGAAGCGCTTTTTGGCAAGTATTGCACCTCTTCTCCTTGCAACGAGAAAGATTCCTCAAAGTAAGACAAAGTCTTTCACCAAAAAATCTCTGGCAACCGTCCGTTTTTCCTCGATTAAGCCCCCGCCATTTCATCTCTTTTTCAGTGATTGGTATGCGCGGCACTGTTTTCCTGAGAAAAGGAATAACTCTGCAACGGTTGAAAAGTCTCACTCTTTGCGTACACTTCTATTTAAGGCTTCTCATACCAGCGAGGAGTTAAAGCTGTTACAAGGTGTCGGGTTTGATGCTGCATTGCTCAAGTGGTGGAGAGATGAATTTTCACAGAAGGGAGTTTGTAATGTTGAAGAATATTAGTCTTATTTTTTCTATTATTGCCTTGTTGCTTGCGGGGGCAGCATTGATACTGCAGCAGAGGAGCAGTGGCGAGAAAATCATTGCACTTTCAGAGCGAGTGGCTCGAATTGAACAGGATGTTGAAGAGATTTTCAATCGTCCAGCTCACAGCAATGCAAATAGCAAGCTACAAAATACTCTCGCTTTTACTGTTTTGCGGGCTGAGTTAGAAAAGATGAAGAAAGAGATTACAGCAATGCGTACAAATATTGTTGGTGGCACAGCTCAAAAGGAGGCTATCTCAAATATTTGTGTGGAAGAACAGGCGCATCGTTGGGAGGATATGGCATCCACCCTATCAACAAAGTTTATGGCAGGGTTTACCGGTGGACTGCAGAAGATAGCCCTCGATGATGATGTTAGAGAGTCTATCGTTGGCTCCTACAACACTCTTTTACAGGATACCACAGCAAACCAAGTAGATTGGATGAAGGGGCGTATAGATGCCACAGAGCTTTCCGAGAGAATGGGAACTTCTGCGGTAGATTTTCGGTCAGTTTTAGATGAGAATGTCTCTCCCCGTCTTTCAAAAAAGATTCTTATTCTTGCCTTTCCTGATCCGGGACTCCGCTCTCAACTCTTCCCTAGAGATAAAAGATGAAGAGACAATTGAAAGAACTATTTCAGCCACAACAGTCAAATCTGACAATCCTTCATGATTTAATGACTTTTCGTGTGCGAGAGATTCTGGTTGTTGCAACAGTATATGATGCCTATATTTTAGAAAAAGAGGGACAGCTTTTTGAACAGATTTATGGAGAGTACTACCAACTTAATCTCAGTTCCGCTCCACGGATAACCAGTGTTTTTTCACCACAAGATGCTCTTTTGAAAGTAAAGGATTTTGCATTTGATATGGTCATTATTATGACTGGCATTGAGAAGCAGGCACCAGTCTCTCTTGCAAAGGATATTAAAGAGTTAAAAAAGAACCTGCCTGTTCTGCTTCTTATCAATAACAACACGCAAATTGGTGTTTTTATGCAGGCGGCGAAGGCATGCCACTCGATTGATAAGATGTTTGTATGGAATGGAAATTCCAATATCTTCTTAGCTATGATTAAATATATTGAAGATCTCTTTAATGTTGAAAAAGATACAACCATTGGAAATGTGCGTGTTGTGCTTCTTGTAGAAGATAGTGTGCGTTATTATTCACGCTATCTGCCTGGATTATATAGTGTTATTATGAAGGAGGTCCAGCAGACAATTGATGAAGAGGAGATAGACGCACGCTATAAAATTCTCCAGATGCGAGCGCGTCCTAAAGTGTTAATTGCCTCAACATGGGAGGAGGCCTCAAATCTTTATAATCACTATAAGAAGAATTTGTTGTGTGTGATTTCAGATGTTGAATATCCGAAAGATGGAGAGCT
>JAGLDR010000093.1 GCA_023145475.1 bacterium | reverse complement strand
TTGCAATCATCAAACCCAAACAGCAGGAAACAAGCTGAAAATAAAGATCTTCATTTTATATATAAAAACAGTCCAAATCTTCTTGCTGAATTACGAGACTTTTTTCAGGCAAATCTGGGTTTTGGCTCATTTATATTTAGAGATACTCATGGTGCCTATATTGCAGAGGCGCATAATATGAGAGAGTTTGGTAAAATGCTTCAGGTTATTCCTGATGAATCTATCCTTTTTCATGCCTCATTTCATAATTTCTCAACATGGTTTATGGCAAAAGGCGAGATAGAGCTTGCGGTAAAATTGAAGACGATAAAATCTGATGATTTTATTGAAAAAGATAAGTCGGCAGTGATAAGAAACTACATATTAGATACTTTAAAACAGCGACGATTAGAGAAAAAGCAAGATAGTATTGCTAACTTTTCATCGTCAATGTTTCACGATGAGTATGGATTGATGCGACTTGCTGACGGAAGTGTTGGCGGAAAAGGACGAGGAGTCGCTTTTGTGGATAATTTATTGCGTCGCACTCCGTTTGAGGAACTTCTTCCTGATATTAATGTGAGAATCCCTAAAAGTGCAATTATTGGAACAGATGAGTTTGATGCATTTATAGAGCAGGTCGAATTAGAGGATATTGCCCTTGAGGAGTACTCCTCGAAACAGATTCGCCATATTTTTAAAATGACCCATCTTTCAGAAGATTTGATAGGGCGGCTAAAACAGCTTGTTGAAGAGACTCACTTGCCACTTGCCGTCCGTTCAAGTGGTCTATTTGAGGATAGCCTTTCTCAACCGTTTGCCGGGGTATATGAGACCTATTTTATTCCAAACAACCACCCCGATGTCGCAGTTAGACTTCGCCATTTGCAGACAGCGATTAAGATGGTTTATGCCTCAGTGTTTACCCCTCTTGCTCGGAGCTATTTTGATTCGGTAAATTACAATATCGAAGAGGAGAAGATGGCGGTCATAATTCAAGAAATCGTTGGTTCTCAGCACGAGCGATTCTTCTATCCGCATATTAGTGGTGTTGCACAGTCTTATAATTACTACCCATTTAATCATATGAAAGCGGAAGAGGGAATTGCCTTGATGGCGATTGGTCTTGGTAAAATTGTAGTTGAAGGAGAGCAAACTTTTCGCTTTTCTCCAAAATATCCTCGAACGAAAGTTGAAACCATTGATATGTTGTTCAAAAATGCTCAGCGGACATTCTATGCACTTGATGTTGGTAACTATACGCCAAACTTGCTAGAGGGCGAGAGTGTTTCACTCGTCAAATTGGATATTTCTGAGGCTGAACGATTTGGCACAATTGACTATTGCGCCTCTGTATTTGATTCGAGTAGCCAAACATTGCGTCCTGGCTTACATACATCGGGACCTCGACTTATCACCTTCAGCCACATATTAGAATATGACTACATTCCGCTTGCTCCTGCAATTGATTCTGTGCTTAACATTATGTCTCGCGCATTTGGAACCCCCGTTGAGATAGAGTTTTCTGTCGATTTGAATAAAGATGAGCAGGGACGAGCATCGCTCTATCTCTTGCAAGTTAAGCCACTGATTCAAAACAGTGAATATATTGACATTGATATTTCAACTTTTGGCGATGAGCTCCTCTTTCTTAAAACATCTAAAGGGATGGGAAATGGCATTGTCGAAGGGCTGAGAGATGTTGTCTTTGTGAAAATGGAGAAATTCTCTGCATTTAAAACTGATGAAATGGCTCGTGAGATTGCTGAAATTAACAAAAGGATGAAAGAGCAGGATTCTCACTACCTTCTTGTGGGGCCTGGACGGTGGGGTAGTTCTGATTCTCTTCTTGGGATTCCTGTGAATTGGTCACATATTTCGCAGGCAAAAATTATTGTTGAAGCTGGCCTTGAAGGATTTCATGTTGATGCCTCACTTGGAAGCCACTTTTTTCACAACATTACCTCTTTGGATATTGGGTACTTTACTGTTCCTCTTTTTGATGATCACTCTTTTATTGATTGGGATTGGTTGAAGAATCAAGAGATTATAGAAGATGGCGAATTTGTGATGCACATCAGAGCCAAAGAGCCTTTTTCAGTGCTTATGGATGGCAAGCAGCAAAAAGCTATCATCACAAAAGAAGAAATTATAACGCTGGCAAATGCATCCGAGTAAGATGTCGGAGCAAGGGAGATAACAATGAGTGAAGAGCTTTCAAAACAAACTACAAAACCGGAGAGCTGGATTCCCCTGCGAGAAAATATTCGGTTTTTACTGAAACATCCGCAACTGCTTGCTTTAACAGTGATTTTATTGGCAGCGACTGTTTTGGTAACATTTCTTGGATACTCAGTTATCATTGCCTTTTTTGAAGATTTTACCAGAGCATTTTTCAAAACAGCGCCAGCTGGAACGACAATGTGGGATACTATTTATCGATTTGGGTGGCATATCTTGCTCTGGCTCTATATGATTTCAAGCCGATTGATAGCCTTTTATATTGCCCTGCTTATTGGGTATTCGATTACCTCGCCTGGTTATATGTTTCTCAGTAATAGTGTTGAGAGAATTGATGAAACAGGAAGTATTGAGGGCGAAGGATTTGAGATTGAGATGATTTTCGATGACTTGATTGA
>JAGLDR010000092.1 GCA_023145475.1 bacterium | reverse complement strand
AAAAAAAGTGGCGACCCATAGGGGACTTGAACCCCTGTCGCCGGCGTGAAAGGCCGGAATCCTAACCACTAGACGAATGGGTCACCAAAATGGTGAGTTGGGCGGGGTTCGAACCCGCGACCACCTGATTAAAAGTCAGATGCTCTACCAGCTGAGCTACCAACCCACACAACCTGATGGGTTAAATCAAGTTGCCGAACTATCCTATGTAGGAGCGTCCGTTTGTCAAACTTTTTTTGCACCCTATTTGCAATTTATTATTACAGCGAGGTTTCAAAGAATATCAAACATTACTTTTGGGTTTATTTCTTATAAACCATCGTTGCTGACGCTTGGTCTGTTGGGAGAACCAGCATCTCTGCAATTGTCACATGTTCTGGCATTGAAGCACTCCAAAAAACCGATTCAGCAATATCAGCAGCTGTTAACGGTTGAAATCCTTTATAAACAGTTTCGGCACGCTCTTTGTCACCATAAAAGCGAACTTCACTAAACTCTGTTTCAACAAGACCTGGATCTATCGAGGTAACACGGATGTTTGTCTTAAATAAATCCAGTCGAAGTGATGCTGTTATCGCTTTAACTGCATGTTTCGTGGCACAATAAACCGCTCCATTCTGATAGACTTCATGCCCTGCAATTGAACCAATATTGATAATATGTCCGCTGTTTTTATCTATCATTCCAGGAAGCAACGCACGAGTCATATGCAACAGCCCTTTGATATTTGTATCAATCATATCGTCCCAACCATCTGTGTTATCTTCCCACATCGGCGAAAAATTGCGTGAAAGTCCTGCATTGTTAACAAGCACATCAACAGAAAGTGTGTCTGCAGTTATATTTTTTACCACTGCTGCTATCTGCTCTTTTTTCTGTATGTCAAATCTATGAATATAGACCTCATTAGCCCCTGCACTGGTCAAAACATCTGCCATCGTCTCTAACCGCTGCTTTCTTCTTCCTGTGATAATCAGTGTTGCGCCCGCCTCTGCAAAGCGAAGTGCTGTTGCTGCACCTATTCCGGCAGTTGCCCCGGTTACCATAACTGTTTTACTGCTCCAATCCATTACTCATCTCCTTAAAAGTTTGTGCCGAGCTATTGTAGACACTTCTTTTTGAAAAGACCAGAATTAATCCTAAAATTGATTCGTTGAGCGTGCGGATTCACATCATCATATTGTTAAAAAACACACCACAATGACACCCTTCATTAGTTCGTAATTGACAGAACTGACGGATATTTATGTTACTATATTACGAAATTCACCGACATTTATGTTGCTATATTACGAAATTCGCCGATAATAGGAGTGAAGTTGTTCTGTTTTACTGTTACGGGAGGATAAAATGTACATCAAAAGAGAGATTGAAAGCAGTATTGTTGAACAGTTGAATTCATCGTCACACGATATTATTCTTTTGTCTGGAGCAAGACAGACAGGGAAGACAACAATTGTTGAACAGATTGCCTTGCGTTATCCCTCTCTTTTGCTTAATTTTTGGGATGAATCGCCGGAAATTATTGCATTGAAAAAAGCTTCATCTTTTGAGTTATTTGAAAAGTACCTATTTCAGTTTTTCGGCTTTACCCCAAACAGTGGCACTCTGCTGATTATTGACGAGGCTCAGGCATCACATACACTTGGACTTTTCATCATGGAGATACACCGCAAATGGAAAAACCAGAAAATTATTCTGCTTGGCTCAATTCTTTCTAATCTTTTTTCAGAAAATGTTCCAATGCCGGTTGGTCGTGTTGTCGAGCTGGTGTGTCGACCACTCTCCTTTCGAGAATTTTTACGATTTAGAAAAAAAGAGGGATATCTAGGGTTGGTTACATTTGAAAGTGATGGAAGTGGTAAATTTGATGAAAACATACATAATATTCTTATGGAAGAGTATGGTATTTTTATGCAATACGGGGGTCTTCCGGGAATTGTCAATGCATTTAACGATGGAGAGAATATTCCTCTGATTTTTGAGTCACTTCTCAACAATCTCTATCGTGATGCGGATAGATTTATTTCAAGTACTAACTCTCTACGGAGAAGAAGTGTGCAATACGGCTCTCTTGTTGGTCATGTTATGAAAACTATCGGAGAGAGAGTTGCATTTCCAACAACAAACAGCTCTCTGCTGTCTACTGATTCTCCCAATTACCGAACAATACTACCTGAAGTTGTTGAATCTCTTGTATCGTGGCATCTCATTTATGTTCTTGCAACTGAAACCAAGCAGAAGACATCAAAAAAAGGATATAATTCAAAGAAATACCTTTATGATACGGGAGTTATGAATTTCTTGATTAACCACCTTTTTCCTATTTCAATAAAGACTACCTCTCCTTTTGTTGCACAACTATTTGAAAATTCTGTCATGCAAAATCTTATCTCAGATGTGAAAACCATTCATAATATTTTTCCCTATAAAACAAACAACAAAGTTAGGAATGAGCTTGATTTTGTTGCTGTTTATGGTGACAGGCTGCTTCCAATTGAAGTGAAACTGTCAGCCACAATAAATCAGAAATCTATCACGCAGCTTCTTAGTTTTCTGAACGAATCTAAGCTTTCTGAAGGTATTGTTATGTACGCGGGGTTTCCTCAAATTAAACAGATAAATGGATGTAAGCTTTACTATCTTCCTCCATATTTCCTCTCTTTACTTCCCTCTTTTTTGCTATAATTTTTTGGCTTATTAGAATAAGGAGACTCGTTTTGCACCATAATAGGAGGCACGCATGACTCGTAAAGTGATTTTAACCATCCTTGATGGATTTGGATTTCGTACTGAAACAAAAAGCAATGCCATTGCACAGGCAAAGACACCCACTATCAATGCGCTTTCTCAGTGGCCATTTGCCACACTTGAGGCATCAGGACTTGCCGTTGGACTCCCTAAAGGACAGATGGGGAACAGCGAAGTTGGACACACAAATATTGGTGCTGGCCGCATTGTCTATCAAGATTTGACTCGTATAAATAAGACGATTGAAGAAGGCTCTTTTGATACCAATCCTGTTTTAACGGAACTCGCTGAAAAACTATCAAAAAGCGGCGGAAAACTCCATCTTCTCGGACTTGTTTCGCCTGGTGGTGTCCACAGTTCAATGGACCACTTGTATGCACTGCTTCGTTGGGCAAAAATGGCTGGCATTCCGGCGTTTCTTCACGCATTTCTTGATGGGCGAGATACTCCTCCCTCAAGTGCGCTAGGATATATTTCTAATTTACAAAAAGATATGGAAAAAGAAGAATTAGGAAAAATCGGCTCAGTATGTGGACGATTTTGGGCAATGGATCGAGACAATCGCTGGGATAGAGTGGAAAAGGCGTACAGTGCGCTTACTCAAGGCATTGCTCTTAAAGAACGAGACGCTTGCGATGCAATTCAACACTCATACGACAGAGGTGAAACAGATGAATTTGTTGAACCTACAACTATTACAGATGAAAATGAGAACCCTGTTGCACTGATTGAAGATGGCGACGCCATTCTCTTTTTTAACTTTCGCTCAGATCGGGCGCGTGAATTGACAATGGCATTCACTTTTGATGATTTTGACTCTTTCAAACGAGAAAAGAGACCACATTTGGCAATCTATGCAACAATGACACAATATAGAGAAGATTTTGGACTGCCTATTATGTTTCCACCTGAAAAGTTAAGCCACATATTAGGCGAAGAAATTTCAAATCTCAATCTCAAACAACTTCGCATTGCTGAAACAGAAAAATATGCCCATGTTACCTTCTTTTTCAATGGGGGAAAAGAGACCCTCTTTCCTGGCGAAGAGCGTATTCTTATCGCTTCACCAAAGGTAAAGACATACGATATGCAACCAGAAATGAGTGCAGCAGAAGTAACAGACAGACTCCTTGAAACAATGAATAACTTTGATTTTATTGTACTCAATTTTGCCAACAGCGATATGGTCGGACATACGGGAATATTCGGTGCCGCAGTCACTGCTGTTGAAGCTGTGGATAGCGCCCTTTCTCGCATTGTACCTTTTGCCATTGAGAACAAATGGACGATGCTTATTACTGCCGATCATGGCAATGCCGATATTATGGTTGACGAAAAGACAGGCAAACCACATACAGCTCATACACTGAGTCCTGTCCCTTTCTGGATGGTTAATCCGCCTGAGAACATCTCTTTACGCAACGGTGTTCTTGCCGATATTGCTCCGACAATTCTTTCTCTGATGGAGATTAAGAAACCAAAAGAAATGACGGGAAAGTCGTTGATAAATTAGCTTCAAAATAATTGAGCACCCTTCAGTCGCTCCGCGCCAGCTTCCATCATCAAGGGAAGCAGTTCATTTTTAAAAAATGTGACGGTTTGACCCCTCCCGCTCGAAAATATACGCCAAAATGACAACAGCGATGTTCGACCACTGATTTTGGATGTAGATTAAGGCGTTTGGATCTGAGTAAGTGAAGGAATACTTGCGTATTTCGAGCGAAACGAATGAGTTAAACAACGAAGAGATACGCCAAAATCAGTGGTCGAGTCCACCATCATCTTTAACACCCGGCACAATAATATAAACATTTCTTGTATCAAGGTATGCGCCCTCACCATAGACATGGATTTTTGCGAGGAAGAGGTGGTCTTCTGTATCTTTATTTTCATAAATAGTATTTTCAAAAGTAACATCAAACAAGATGTGAATACCTGGCTTCACCTCATAAAACATAGTGGTATCTTTGCTCGAATAGCTGTTTGGTGGAATAGATGAATCAGGAATAATTGTTTTGATAAACGCTGTTGTATCGACAACACCGTGCGAGTTCGCAATAGATTCCTGCTCTGTGGTAATATCGAGTCTGATATTAAGTAATAAATCTTGCACAGCATCAACAATCTGATTTGAAAGACCTCTTCCTGCCATATCAATCTCAAAAATAAAATAGTCACCCGTTACACTTGTTGATTTTGTGCCATCGGCAAGACTTTCATATCTCTCTCTGATATCAAAAACGAGATCACCTATTCCTTCGCCAAGAACACCAATAAACTTTGCATTGATGTCATTAAACGCTGCTATAGTTTCAGCTTCATAGTGTCCCTCATCTGGTTTCGCGTCTCTCCACTTATAACGCAATTTTGTCACGCCACCAGAGGTATCACTAACCCAATCCTTGTTAATATCATACAGCTGCTCATCTGTTATCATAATAACAATCGGAAGTGCCGCATCTCTGAAACAGGCTCCGCCAATAGCGCCCTCATGAGCTGAACAATCCTGTGGGGCAATTCTTACCTCACTGTAAATTCTATAAAACATCTCATCCGCAAGCCATTCACCATAATCAAATGTAGCTCTGAGCAAATCTCCATCAAACCCGGCACCTGTCACAGCCTGATACATCGCCTCATATTGCGATTCGATATCTCCACCACCCAAGTTATTGAGGGTGTTGACTGCTGTTTGAATAAGTGCAGCGTCAGTTGTAATTGTCTGATTCATCGTATAGGGAGAGCCTTCAATACTTGCAAATGAGGCAATCCCAAATGCTGCATCTGGGACAGCTGCTGCAATACCACTAATTATCACATTCTTGATATCAGCTTTAACATTATCTCGTGCGTATCCCATTGAACTTGAAAGATCCATTTCAATAAGAACATCTGCCTTTTTAATCTCTGTAAAAAACTTCAGTTTATCATCTTTTTCTGGATCATTATACGGCAAAATCACATAAAACTGGCCTTCATAAAACTCAGGGTCTTTAACCAGAGGATTTGAACCAGCTGTATTTTCAGTATTATCATCAAAACCGTCACCATCGGTGTCTACTTTTGTGGGATCTGTGCCAAGACCTGCTTCAACACTATCTTTCAGTCCATCATTATCAGAGTCTAAATCAACAAAATCGGGATACCCATCACCATCTGAATCTTGTGGAGGATCACCTGCACCAGCCTCATCTTTGTCTAAAATGGTGTCATTATCACTGTCTAGGTCGAGATAATTTGCAATACCATCACCATCAGAATCTTTTGAACCCTCTTGTAAATCAGGAATTGTATCATTATCACTATCGGCATCAATATAATCTGGGGCACCATCTTTATCGGTGTCAACTGGTGGCAAACCATCACCCTTTTCAACAGAATCTGGAATATTATCTTGATCGGAATCTTCATCACGATAGTTTGGCGTGCCATCGCCGTCTGTATCGGTAACTCCCTCTGTACTATCTGGAATTCCATCACCATCTGAATCATCATCAAGGTAGTCTGGTGTGCCATCACCATCAGTATCAACGGCTATACCTTTGGGCCGCTCTATCTCATCGGGAATCCCGTCACCATCGCTATCAAGACCAATATCTTCATCGGGAATTATCAAATTGTCGTTGTGCGAAGAAGAATCAATATCGCTATCATCACCAATAATTAAACCATCATTTTGAGTGTGATTGTCGCTCTGTGTACCACCATCACTATCGGTAAGTGATGCCGTCTCTTCGCCAGACGAGCAACTCATTAAAAAAACTATGCTAACGATTAACACTACAAATATTTTCTTTTTCATCTCACTATCCTCTCTGGTGGGAAAAATGATTTCACCTCTCTGAAGTGTAGCACCTTTCTTAAATTTGTCAAAAGCAAAAATATCTTTGAATGAAGAAAAGATAATCAAGCCTCTTTGTGCATTTTAAGATGAAACGCTAAATTGACTATTTTACCGCAATTTCATACACTATTGTGCGAGTTTTTTTACTATTGAGGAGTGAAATATGAAAGCTGCATTAATTGGATTACCTTTTTCAGGAAAATCGACTGTTTTTCAAGTGCTTACAGCTGTCGAACAGGGAAAGAAAGAGGAGACGATGGGAACCATTAAGGTGCCTGACGACAGAATTGATAGACTGTCGGAGATTTATAACCCGAAAAAAACGACCTTTGCGGAGTTTGTTTTAAGCGATTTTTCTGTGCCAAGTGGGAAAGATACCGTTATCCCTGCCGCTGTTAAGAATGGTATTCAAAAAAGTGAATTGCTTATACTCATTTTGAGGAATATGGACTCTGTAATGACTTCAGACTCTACAGACCCACTCAGAGAATATACGCAACTAATTGATGAACTGATTGTAACTGATTTGATTACTATCGAAAAGCGTATTGAGAAGAACAGAAAAGAGCGTAATAATTTGCCAGAATTGCCTGTCCTTGAGAAATTGCAAGCAATTTTAGAGGCGGGAACACTTCCGCTCAAAGGGAGTTTAAATGACGATGAACTTTCCCATATTGCATCGTACAATTTTTTGTCACTGAAACAGCGAATTATCTTACTCAATCAGCCTGAAGATACAATTACTCCTGAAAGTGCATTGATTGAATCTCTCTCTTTGCACGGCGACGCTATCTTTCCGTTGAGTGCAACTCTTGAGCTTGAAATGAATGAACTAAGCGATGAGGATAGAGAGGCATTTCTTGCCGATTATGGTCTTAAAGGAAGTGCACGAAATCGCTTTATACAAGCCGCCTACAGCGCGCTTGGTTTGATTAGTTTTTTAACGGCGGGCGAAGATGAAGTGCGTGCATGGCCTATTAAAAAAGGGATTGAAGCACTCTATGCTGCGGGAAAAATACACAGCGATATTCAACGAGGATTTATTCGAGCTGAAATAATTTCATTTGAAGATTTCTCATCTCTCGAATCTGAAAGTGCCTGCCGAAAAGCAGGAAAATATCGTCTTGAAGGAAAAACATATATTATGCAAGATGGTGATATTGTTAACTTTAGATTTAATGTATAAAGGTGTTATATGAGCAAACTTGTTAAAATCACCATCTCGGTTGGTGAAGAGCAGAAAAAGATTTCATATCCTGTTGGCACAACTCTTGAAACGGTTGCCAAAGAGCACCAAACACACTGGAAGAATCGTATTCTTGGAGCGGTGCTTGACAATAGGTTGATGGAATTGCGTCACGAATTGCAAAAAGATGATAGCCAACTGAAATTTATCTCATACGAACAAAAAGATGGACGGCTTTTCTATCTCCGGAGTCTCTCTTTTATGCTGATTCATGCGGCAAAAGCCCTCTTTCCTCATGCGGAGCTTCATGTTGAATACAGTTTGGGAAATGGTATCTATTGCTATTTTTCGGGGTTGACAGATATTCGCTCTGATGAGGTGGAAGAGATTGAAAAGAAGATGCGGAGAATGGTAAAAAGCAACCTTCCGTTTATTCGTCAAGAGGTGCCAACAAAAGAGGCAGTAGAGCTCTTTAAAAAGCAGGGAATGGATGATAAAGTTCTCCTTCTCTCTCTCAGAAGACAAAAGATGACATCGGTCTATTCTCTTGGGGATTTGCAAGACTATTTTTATGGCTATCTTGTGCCATCAACAGACTATTTAGAACATTTTCATATCACTTCATATCGTGGTGGAATTATGTTGATGCTCCCCTCTTCACACAACCCAACGACGGTACCAGCACTGAAGGATAGCCCCAAATTATTTAATGTAATCAGAGAGAATAACTCGTGGTTAGATATTCTGAAGTTGGATACTTGTGGCAAGCTGAATCGCAACATCCAACAAGGTTTCGGAAAAAGTATAATGTTGATTGCAGAGGCACTACATGAAAAAAAGCTCGCATCAATTGCCGATGAAATTCTTCGTAGAAAAGAGGTTTTAAAGGTTATATCCATTGCGGGACCTTCATCATCTGGCAAGACGACCTCCGCAAACAGACTTGCTGTCCAGTTGCGAGTAAATGGGATGTACCCTCGTGTTATTTCGCTTGACAACTATTTTAAAGATCGTGAAGAGACACCACTTGATAAAAACGGAGAACACGATTTTGAGACGATTGATGCAATCAGAATAGATTTGTTCAACCAACATCTTAACGCACTCTTCGACGGACAAGAGATTGAAATCCCTCACTATAACTTCAAGAGTGGAAAACCTGAAAAGAGGGGAAACAAACTGAAACTTGAACACAATACTATTTTGATTATTGAAGGTATTCACGGACTCAATCCAAAACTCTATCGTGATGTACCGATGCGAAAGGTGTTTAAAATGTATGTAAGCGCACTTTCTGCACTTAATATTGACTATCATAATCGTATTCCGACAACGGATTGCCGTATGATCCGTCGTCTTGTGCGAGATAACAAATACAGAGCTCATTCAGCTTCTGAAACAATTGGTCGCTGGCCCTCTGTACGCCGCGGAGAAGATCGCTATATCTTTCCCTACCAAGAGAATGCTGATGTAATGTTTAACTCTGGACTGGTATATGAATTGAGTGTCCTCAAAAAACATGCACTCCCCTTGCTTGAAGCGGTTCAAAAAGATGATGACGCATATATTGAGGCAAAACGGTTGATAAAATTCTTGTCGTTTTTTGAAGATTTTACTGAAGAAGCGATTCCACCAAACTCTATTCTGCGTGAATTTGTTGGTGGTAGTATTTTTAGAGATTACCCCTGTTAATAAACAGATGAGGAAAATTTGACAACAATGGCTGGTCTCCCTATATTTCAACCTGCGAGCGGGTGTAACTCAGTGGTAGAGTGTAAGCTTCCCAAGCTTGAAGTCGTGAGTTCGAACCTCATCACCCGCTCCACTTTTTTTTGTGACTCTCTGTGAAAAGAATATCATTCATAGCATATCTCTTTCTCTTTGTCGTGGGAGCGCTCTTTTTTGTAAAAGTTTCACTTGCTCCATTTACCCAACAATTTCTGCTTTCTCACTATGATATTCATATCAATTTTTCAGACTACTCATTTGATTCGATAACAACCATATCCTTTGATAAGATACGGATTTCTAAACCAGACTATTTTGATTTCTATGCAGAACGACTTTCGATTACACCGGGAAGAAAAAGTCGAGGCTTTTTTCAAAAACAGTGGATTATCCATTCGTTGACTGTTGAACATGCGACTCTTACGCTAAAAAAGAGACTATTTACCTCAACAGACGAGGAGAGTGAGCCATTCACCCTTCCTGATTTTCCTTTAGATAACATCAACATTCTTTTTGATAACATTGAGATGAATCCGGTTGATGACTACACTGTTACGCTCCACAACATATCATTGAAAGGAGCGGGGAAATATACCCTTCTAGCACCAAAAATCGAAGTGGTGGGCAAAGGTATATCAAACAAGGCAAACGCTGCCTGTAGCGCCAAATTCACTGCAGAATTTAACAAGTATGACTTTATTTCGATTGATTGTCTTGGTGATGGTCTGACAATGCGGGGAAAAGTTGAAAAAAGTGGCGATTTTATTTTGAAATCATATTTTGACTTATCAGAAGTTGGAGAGGTTTTTGATTTTGATATCGCAGGAAACATAACGCTGCTTGTTGAACCATACTTTCACAAAAAAGAGCCAGAATTGCGTATTCAGCTCTTTGTTGAAAGATTCCACTGGGATCTTGTTCACTTGTGGGATACCGCCATTGCCGCGCGAGTGAATCCATCGGGAATTCATCTGGAAAACCTCACACTTTATCACAAAAAACACGCTATCTTCACTGCCGAGGCTACGATGCTCTTCCCTCTTAAAAAGGCAGTGGGAACAGTGCAGCTCGATAAGTTTGACTTTCGAGATACGATGTTACGATTTGAAACGACAGGAATGGTCGATTGGCTCTCGAACGGCCTTCTTGCATTTGAGGCAGACCTCACAAAATTCCATATAACAGTAGAGAGTGTAGGAATACTCCGTGCTGACAAGTTTTTTGTATCATTTGATGATAAAGGCGATATTCTTGCTCTCCCTGGCTCTCAATTTGTAAGAGCAAATTTTGATGTTACTGCTGAAAAGCTGCGTCTTTTCAACGCTGAGGTAACAACAGCAAAAACGCGAAGCAAAATTGTCCTTAAAAACGCGTGGTTCACCTTTGGCTCGACTCCTAAATTTTACATTCCTATCACCTCTCAATCACATATTGATGTTAGTGATATCGGTGCTATTACGGGATTCCCAATGACTGGTCAAGGAGATATTTCTGCTCTTGTCTCTGGTGATATGGAAAACCCAGATGTTCTCGGAAAATTAGATTTAAAACAACTTTCATTTGCAGGATTCCCTGTTGATACCGCTCAGTTGACGATAACGCTGAAAAATCTACTGCTCTCTATTATGGTTGATAAAGCGACAAAGGGAAGTGCTGTCACACACCATTCACTAACGACTATTGAGTTTTCAGATCCGGTGAAGGTTGATTTCAATATCAATAACTTCAGTGGACGGGCTAGAGATGTCTTCTCTCTCTTCGGTGTTGAGGCTCCATTAAGTGGAACGGGCGCTTTTGCTGTGCATGGTATCTGGCAAGATGGATTAAAAAAATTAGATGGCTCCCTGCGGGTTGAGGGAGTCTCTCTCTATAAAAATAAAATTGTGGACAAGTTGAATGTCACACTGAAAACAGAAGACAATCGCATTGTTTTACATAACAGCTCTCTGCAGAGAGGACACACCTCGTTTTCTATCACTGGCGGGATGAATCCTGAAGATTTTAGCGTTGATATTTCCGGAAAGATGACCGCATTTAGTATTCAAGACTTGCCAATCACACAAAAACTCACTCTTATTGCTCCACGGGCATCATATCACATTAGAGGGACAATCCCTGACATTACTGTAGATGCCTCTATTTTTGCTGGTGGTGTCTCTGTTGCGGAGATTCCTTTTGGCAATTTCTCAGGCAATATAGCATACCAACCAACAACGCAACATATTAAATTCACTGGAAACCTTAACAACTCTATCTCTTTAAAAGTTGAAATGGACAACTTTGATATGGCAACACTTGATGCCGATTTGCATATTGATCAATTCAAACTAAAACTTGGTGATAATAGCGTTCTCTTTTCACTAGATGCAGAAGGTAAAGCAGGTGAAATCAGAGCATCATTGTTTAATATCACCGCTCTTTTCGGGCCATTAACAGTGAACGATAACAAACCGATTGCTATTCATGGAAAGATGCGCCATCTTTTTATTGACCGCTCCTCTTTAGGAACCTCAAGAGATACCATCTTTCTTTCTGGCGAGCTCATCGATTTTATTCCCCATCTTTTAATAGATGGGACTCTTTCACCAAAAACTATCAATGCAATGCTCGATGGTGTCGTTGCAAACGCAAGTGGTTCAGTTGATATAAAACTGACTCTTGATGATCAAATCCTGAATGGTACCCTCTTTTTTAACGAGCTGGGATTTACTCTTAAGCAGCTTGAGCTCCCTTTCAGAACTCTCTCGGGAGAGCTTTCTATTAAAAAGAACCGCTGGAATATCAAACACTTCAAAGGCAAAGTTGGTGGTGGCGCTGTCTCTTTGCATGGAGAGGGAGGGCTCTTCCCTTTTGTTGCTTCAGAACTTGCGCTGAAAGTACAAAGTGCCTCTGTCAATTTAGAGGCTACCGGTCCGATTACTTTTTCATCTGATTTGATGGCTCAGTTTGGTCATGGGGTAGAAAAAGATATTTTGACAGGATCGATTATTCTCTCAAAGATGGACTATCAAAAAGACATTAGCGTTGGCTCGATTCTGATGAATAGTCTTAAGAAAACAAGTAAACTAGAAAAGGGTCTCGATAAAACGACAACATTTAATCCTCGCTTGAGTATTGATATTTCCGGACAAAATAACCTTTCAGTTGACACTGATTTAATAAAAACACACCTTTCCGCTAATGTGCAGTTAACAGGAACACTGAACAGACCAATCGTGAGAGGAAACATATCACTATTAAATGGAATCATCTATTTTCAACAGCAGAATTTTGAACTTTCACGAGGAGTCATTTCACTTGAAGATGGTGAAAATATCAAACCATTTATAGATGTATCAGGAAAGACAACTGCGGTTGATCAAGGCAGTGATCAAGAAAATGAATATACCCTCACCCTGTCGGTTGAAGGATATCCGCTTGAGGAAGATGGTCTTAAAATCAGCTTGCACTCTGCTCCTCAGCTTGAAGAAAACAAAATCTTTAGTCTGCTTTTATGGGGAACAACAGGGGGAAGCGAAGATATGGGACAGGCAGGCACTCTCGCGATTGCCACCGTTTCAAATATGATTGGCATTACAAAGCAGATTAAAAAGAATTTTCAGTTAACACGCTTTACTATCGCTCCTCGCTATTCTGAGGTTGATGATAAGACCGTTCTTAAACTCATTGCCGTTAAAGAGATTTATGACCATCTCTTTTTAGAGCTCGAATCAAATCCAACCGATATGAATGATCAACAGATGGGACTACGATATAAATTTGAAAAGAGTGATATATTTTTAGTATGGAAAAATAAAACTCTTCTCAATTCACCGTATGGAAGCATCGGCTTTCAGGCACAACTGAACTATCTTTTTGAATAGGAGTAAGATGAAGAGAGGCTACCTGACACTAATATTGCTTTTGTTTCTGAGCGCGACAGCTCTTAAAGCAAATAGTAGTGTGCCATTTGGCAAAAAGGTCTCTATGATTCATTGGCACTCACCTCTTCCCTATAAAAAGTTCTCACGACTCATTGTGGTAAAAAAAGGAGAAATTCTCAGTCAAGCTGCACTGCAACGGACGATTAAGTTGATATACGCAACAGGAAAAGTTCGCCAAATCACGGCAACTGCAGAGTTTGATGACACAGGTAATGTTGAGGTAACTTTTCACGCTACACCAAACTATTTTATCTCTTCAATTCATATTTCTGGCAACAAACATCTTTCAGATAAAAAAATCCGGGCTGGTTCTGACTTGCATAAACGGGTGATGTGGAATGATGACAATGCCAATGATATTCGTGAAAAAATTGTACTCCTCTATCAACGAGAGGGATACCCAAATCCGGGCGTAACATTAGAGACGGTTGTCATATCATCGTGGAAGGTGAGAATTAATATTACTGTTGATGAAGGCAATCGAGAAAAGATAGAACATCTGAATTATTCTGATAACTGTTATCCGCTTCTTTCAAGGCGTATTAGAAATCAACTTTCCCTCTCTTATAAATCAAATCCGTTAACAAATACCACCTTGACAAATATTTCAAAAACAGTTGCTAATATTTTAGCAGAATACAAATATCATACCCCCACAATTGGCGTAGAGAAAGAGGGTGATAAAGCGGTGAAAATCAGCATCGATCACGGACCATTGTATAGACTCTCTATCGAAGGAAACAAGGCATTTAGTTTGCGTACTCTGACATCCTATATTGTCTCATTCAATAGAAAGACAATCCAGCAAGCAAAGACAAAAGAAAAGCTCACTGAGATATATCAAGCATATGGATTTCCTTATGTGAAAATTCACTTTGCTATCGAGGAACATATTGACAATCTTCTAGGAATTGTAAGGGAGGTTCACTGTAGCATCGATGAAGGAGAGAGACTTTTTATTACAAAATATCACTTTAATGGTGCCAAAAAGCTTGATGCAAAGATGTTGCAACAGCGCATTAGCAATTTTATGCACGACGCTATCAATGAACAAAATTTTCCCCAGTTATATTCAGAAGATTCAACGATTTATGGAACAAAAAAGGCACACTTTCACGATGCGGTACAAGAGCCAACTGCCGGAATGACAATTCCTGATAATTTATTACCATTCATCAAGACTTTCCTTCTCTCTGTCTATCGAGAACAGGGCTATCTGGACACTAAAATCAATCAGATTTCATTAGTTAAAAAGGCGAAAAAAATTGAATTTTCTGCGGACATTCAAGAGGGTGAACAGACAATTATTGCATCGGTAATTGTTAAAACAAAAAAAGAAATCGTGGGAGAAAAGCTAAAAAAAGAGCTTCATCTTAATAGCAACATACCCTATAATAAAGAGAGAGGAGAGGAGTATAAACAGCGAATTGAAGAGGAGTTAGAAAAACGAGGGTATCTCTATGCCACGCTCTCTGTCTCCGTTGAAAGACGCGAGAATCATGTCTATCTCACCTATGAACTTGACAATTTGACTCCTGTACACGCTGGAATAGTCGTTTTTAATGGAAATTATAAGACAAGTGATTGGCTGTTACTTAGAATGGTTCGTTTTAAGGCGGGCAAACTTATTACCGAAAAACATCTCAAACAGAGTATTAGAAACCTCCATAACACGGGATTTTTCACCTTTGTTCGTATCGATTTTATAGATGACAACCTCCCTGGTGATTATAAGGATATTGTGGTAACAGTACAGGAATCCAACACGGGGCATATCACTCAAGGTATCGGTGTTAGCACCGATGAGGGTGGATTTGTCTATGCTAAGTTCCAATTTACCAACATTGGTGGCAGTGGACTCACCTTAAAATCTTCACTTAAAATGGGGCGAAAAATCGATTATTTTATGCCTGATGCATTTCGCACTCTTTTTCAGTCTGGCTTTTCAGAGTGGGAAAAAATTGATAGAAACATAACGGTTACCCTGCTTATGCCTGATATGCTTCTGCTACCCACTCAAATTACAATGCAGGTTGATGCATTTCATATTCACTTGATAAAAAGTAATGCGGGATATCCTTATTTGAAAGATAAAAATGGAATGATGGTGCTCTTTTACCGGCGCTTTCTTGAACATTATTTTCTCTCTGTTGGCAATGAACTATTCTATCAAAATGAAAAAGAGTATAATCAAAACAACCAAACCATCTATATCGACAGACTTCTTGTAAAACCACAATTTAAGGCAGAAATCGACTTTAGAAACAACCTCTTTTTTCCTTCGCAAGGTATGAAAGTGTGGGTCGCTGTAGAAAATCAAACGGCGCTGGCAGGAACGAGCAGTAGTTTCACTAAATTAGAGAACTCTATCGCAGGATATCTCCCCTTGATATATAAGAAAAATTATACGGGGAAATATATTCCTCAAGATACACTTATTTTCCACTCCTTTTTTAATTTCTCTATCATCTTCTTGCATGATGGCTCGCTTTCAAGCGATGATGCATTGAAGCTTGGTGGTAGCTCATCAATGCGTGGATACTATTCTGAGATGATGTTTCCACAAGACAATCAGTCGAAAGATGCAAGAGGAACGCTCGTCTACTATTTAAGGAATGAGCTGCGCCTCAAACTCTATGATAACTTCTATCTCTCTGCGTTTCTTGATATGGGAAATATCTGGGAAAATCTTGATAATCTTGGCGATAACGAAGCATTTCGATTTGCAGCAGGATCTGGCATTGCGTATGTTTCGCCTATCGGATCACTCAAGTTACAACTTGGGTTTAATCTTAACCCACGATCATACGAAGATACCTTTGCGATTCACGCCTATATTTCATCACAGTAGAAGTAAAGACGCACGGCGTGCGTCTCTGAATAGGACGGTGTCATGCTTTAGCTTGACACCTCCGCAGTAGGACGGTGTCATTCCGATGCACTATTTGTGCGTCGGTTTGACACCTCTGAAAAATCAAAGAAATGGTGCGATAACAAGTGCGATAACACTGATAAGTTTTACAAGGATATTCAAACTTGGGCCTGCGGTGTCTTTGAACGGATCACCAACGGTATCACCGACAACGGCTGCTTTGTGTGTCTCACTGCCTTTACCACCTGCGTGTCCCTCTTCAACATATTTCTTAGCGTTGTCCCACGCTCCGCCAGCATTTGACATAAAGATTGCCATTGTGATTCCACTTGCGGTAACACCAACAAGCAAACCAGCAAGCATACTCGCGTCATAGTACCCAGCAAGAATTGGAGCAACAAGAGCAACAATACCAGGAAGAATCATCTTTTTGATTGCAGCTTCAGTACTGATTTCAACACATTTTTTATAGTCAGCCTTTACGCCCTCTTTGCCTTCAAGAAGACCAGGAATCTCTCTGAACTGGCGACGAACTTCAACAATCATTGCGCCAGCTGCGTCACCAACAGCTTTCATTGCCATTGAGCTGAAAAGGAATGGAAGCATCGCACCAATAAAGATACCAGCAACAACAACAGGGTTGCTAATATCCATACTCAGAGCTGTTCCATGGCTCAACTCGTATGATGCTCTAAATGCACTAAACAGAGCCAGTGCAGTCAAAGCAGCAGAGCCAATAGCAAAGCCTTTACCAATCGCTGCGGTTGTGTTGCCAACAGCATCAAGTTTATCTGTCTTTTCACGAACTGCCTCTTCAAGTCCAGCCATCTCTGCAATTCCACCAGCATTATCAGCAATTGGTCCATATGCATCAATTGCAAGCTGAATACCAATAGTTGAAAGCATACCAACGGCTGCCATTGCAATGCCGTAAAGTCCAGCAAGCTGATAGGCGGCAATAATCGCAAATGCAATAATCATAACAGGCAAAAATGTTGAACGCATACCAACGGCAAGGCCAGAGATAATTGTTGTTGCTGCACCTGTTTCAGACTCTTTGACAATTTCAAGGACAGGGGGTTTTCCTGAGCCTGTATAGTATTCTGTGATAAACCCGATTGCTGTTCCGACAACGAGACCGAGAGTAACAGTAAAAAAGAGGTTTAATGAACCTGATTCGACTGATTTAATCGTCACTGAAGCGGGAATAAGATATTCAATAATAAAGTATGCACCAACAATCATAATCACTGTCGCAGCAAGTGTTCCTTTATTAAGAGCATTTTGTGGATTTCCACCCTCTGTTACGCGAACAAAAAGGGTTCCAATAATTGAAGCAATAATACCAAATCCTGCAAGAAGAAGGGGTAAAAATACGGCATTGAGACTGTCAGTTGAAAGAGCCCACGCAATACCTAAAATCATAGCACTGACAAGTGCGCCAATATAACTTTCAAACAAATCGGCACCCATTCCAGCAACATCACCAACATTATCACCAACATTATCTGCAATAACGGCGGGGTTACGGGGATCATCTTCAGGAATTCCTGCTTCAACTTTTCCAACCAAATCGGCACCAACATCAGCAGCTTTTGTATAGATTCCACCACCAACACGAGCGAAAAGAGCAATTGAGCTTGCACCCAATGAAAAGCCTGTTAAAACATTCAAAATCTGAGCAATTTTACCAATTTCAGGATTTAGACTTCCAGTAAAGAAGTAGAGATAACCGATAAAAAGGGTACTCAAACCAAAAAGTGCAAAACCAACAACACTCAAGCCCATAACAGAGCCACCAGTAAAGGCAACTTTTAAGGCTGAGTTAAGACTTTTGCGGGCAGCATTAGTTGTTCTTACATTTGCAAGTGTTGCTGTCCTCATTCCAACATATCCAGCAAGAGCGCTGAAAAGAGCACCCAGTACAAATGAAAATGCAACAAGTGTGTGACTTGATGCCATATTCATATTGAGAACACCGAGAATAATAGCAATTATAACAACAAAAATGGCAAGAACAGAGTATTCCTTTTTAAGGAATGCCATTGCTCCCTCTCTGATATTTCCACCAATCTCTTTCATACGATCATTGCCTTCTTCTTGTTTCGCAATCCAGAAATACTTAATCAAAGCGGTAAAAAGTGACGCCAACGCAATAATTGGCACCGCAAACAGTAAATTGTTCATCATCGGTTTCCCCCATTAAATTTATTCATTGCTTCTTCTCCCCCCAGCGTTGCAAGTGTTGAAAAAAGTGCTTGCCACTGAGTTCCCCATATATTGTGGATACAAGTGAGTTCATCGTCAAGAAAATTCTGCAAAACAAAGCTTTTTATTTCACCGACTTCTGGTTTTCCAATCCCAAGTCGCACCCGAATTATTTCATCTGTGTCACTATAGTGAACAATAGACGATAGACCCTTGTGTCCAGCTGTTCCCCCTCTCATTCGAATCCGATGCGTTTCAAATGGCAAATCAACATCATCATAAACAACAGCTAAGCTCTTGTTATCAATTGAAAATTCATTCATCACCCTCTTCGCCGTCTCTCCCGAATTATTCATATAAGTATCGGGAAAAACAATGCGAACCTCTCTCTTTTCCACCGTCACAATAGATAAAAATGCCAATAAGCTTTTGTGATAGTGCAAAGGTGTTGAGGGAAATGCGTTGAGAATATGTTTTCCAAACAAAAAACCAATGTTATGACGAGTCAGTGAGTATCTTGCCCCGGGATTACCGAGGCATAAAAATGTATCAGGAGGTGGTTGAGTCATATCAACTTATAAGAAAGTGGGCTCAAAAGTGTAGCGATTAGACTACTACTCTTTTGCAGGAGCTTTATCTCCTTTTGCTGGAGCTTTATCTCCAGCAGCAGCTTCAGTCCCTTCAGCAGCGGCAGCAGCGGCGGCAGCTTCAGCTGCTTCCTCTTCTTCCAACTCTTCAGCAGTCTGACCACGACCTTTGTTAACAACGATAACAGGGCTATCTTGTTTGTAAAGAGGTGTAACGCCTTCTGGATAGGGAAGCTCTGATATCTTAACTCTAGCACCAATATCCAAGTCCGTAACATCAACAACAAGACTTGCTGGAATGTCAGCTGGCTTACATTGCACTTTAACATTCTTAATAACAATAATAACCATTCCGCCGGCAGTCTCACCAAGTGAGCGGCCATCACGAAGAACAGGCACATCCAAAGTGATAACATCACCATCATTTACTGCAAGACAATCAATGTGCTGGATGTTATGTTTGACTTCATGAATTTGAAACTGATATGGCACAACCTTAATTTTCTCGCCTTCCAAATCAAAAGTAATGAGTACATTCTTACCTTGAGGAGTATGCAGAGCTTTGACCATCTCTTTGCGCTCAACTGATGCAGAAATGTTGTGTTTTACAGCAGGACCGTAAATTTCAATTGGAATCATTTTTGCGTTACGAGCTGCTTTTACAGCTTTTTTACCAGGATCACGACGAGTGATAGGAATCATAATATTTTCCATCTTTTCCTCCAGTAGAAAAGTGGCTGGGGCGGGAGGATTCGAACCCCCGATGACGAGACCAAAACCCGTTGTCTTACCGCTTGACGACGCCCCAACGCTTAAAATAACAAATTAGTCTTCAAAGTCTGCACATTTAAATTGTGTAAATCAGTTACTGCCCTATCACGACAGTCAGCATCAGAAAACATTGCTACAACGGTCGAACCCGACCCGGTAACAAACGAGCAACAAGCTCCAACACGCAAAGCATTGTCCATCAACTGGCCGAAAACAGGGAAAGTATCCATCAATACCGGCTGAAAATCATTCTCAATCAACCGTTTCCACAATTCTAAGGAGCAAATCTCCTCGACACGGTCGGTATTTATAGTCAAATCACCTCTGCTTGTCAATCTTTTTTTATCAAGAAGATGATAAGCGTCAGCAGTACTGATTGCCAAGTCAGGAATTAACAAGATAAGATATTGAGGAAGTGCCGTAAGAGATAGCTTTTCTATCTTTTCACCAGTCCCAGAAATGAGTGCAGGAGAGTCTGCAAGAAAAAAAGGAACATCACTCCCAATTGCATGCGCAACAGAGAGCAGTTCTTTTTCAGAGAGCGGGTCAACGAGCTGATTATTTAAAAAGCGAAGGTAGGCAGCTGCATTTCCACTTCCACCGCCAAGCCCTCCCCCTGTTGGAATCTGTTTATCAATTGTAATCGTAAAAGAGGGGATTTCACCACACTTCTCACTCATCAATCGGTGCGTCTTTGCAAGGATATTAAGATGTGAAGGAATCTTCTCTTTTATCCCATTTACCGAGACAAAAAAGTCGTCAGATGGCGTTATCGTGAGGGTATCATGCAAAGAGATTGGAATCATTAATGAGAGAAGATTGTGAAGATTATTATCTGGATTGATATCACCGATACGAAGAAAGAGGTTGATTTTCGCTCGACTGAGAAGTTTATACATGATGATATTTATCACGCAATGCTTTATATACATTATCGGGAACGAGGGAAGATACATCGCCATTCAGTCGTGCAATCTCTTTTACCATGCTTGAGCTAAGATACGAATACTGCTCACTTGTCATCATGTAGAAACAGTCAAAACGATTATCCATATGTCGATTAAGACTCGAAAGCTGAAGTTCGTGTTCAAAATCACTTATCGCTCGCAATCCTCGAAGGACCGAAAAAACGCCTATCTCTCTCGCAAAATCGATAAGCAATCCATCAAATGAAATAACCGAAACCTTTGGATTATTTTTAAACACTTCGCTGATAAGAATCTTTCGTTCGTCAGCCGAAAAAAGTTCCTTTTTCTCACTATTTATGCCAACACCAATAATGAGGTTATCCACTAATGTCAATGCTCGTTTTGCTATATCAATGTGTCCAAATGTAATTGGGTCAAAACTACCTGGATAGATTGCTTGTTTTTTTTCAGCCATGAAGTTCTCCTCCTTTAAACCATGTGAGTAGCGTATCTCCATATTTTTTTGTCTGAAATGGAGTCGAAGCTGTTTTTGTTGTCCACTTTTTATCGGTCTCAACAATGACTATATCGTTATCCTTTACAATATTATATTTTTTAAGCAGAAAAAATAGAGAGTCTATAAGGGCATCAGCATACTGATATGGAGGATCAAGAAAAACAACAGTAGAGTGCATCTCTCTGTTAATTCTTTGGAGAATATTCTTGGTTGAGTCTCCTCGCAAAAGGGTGAATTGTGCCGTGTCATCCATCAACATCTTTCTATTCTCATCAATTACTTTGACTGTTTTCGCATCTTTTTCTATCGCCCAAACAGAGAAAAACCCACGACTAAATGCCTCAAAGGCCATTGCACCACTACCAGCAAAAGGGTCGATAAAAATTGCATCTGAAAAATCAAGAAGAGATCCAAGAGAGTCAAACAGTGCTGCTCTCACTTTTTCTGAGGTTGGCCTTACGCCTGCGGCTGGAACGGAGCAACGACGACCTCCAAGCGTTCCTGAAACAATTCTGACTAACATTTTGTCTTATTGACACCCTTTGAGTGCCTGTTCCATTTGTAACTTGTCTTTTGCATTAGGTGCAAGAAGAAGATATTGACGATACTGTGAGCATGCTTTAGTATTGTTTCCTTGTGACGCATATGCAATCCCAAGATATTTATAGATGACTGCTATTCCTGGATTAATTTTCTTTGCTTGACTAAAAAAGATGATTGCATCACCATATTTCTTTTGAGCCATCGCTATTTTTCCCAGTTTAGTCAAATCCATAAATGTTGGTTTCTTCGGAGCAACGGGTGCTGGAGTAGGTGTAGGCGCTGCTGGAGCAGGAGCAACAGGTACAGGCGCAACAGATACTGGAACAGGAGCAACAGGTGCAGGCGCTACTGGTGCGGGTGCAACAGGTACTGGAGTAGGAGTAGGAGTAGCCGCTACTGGTGCGGGCGAGGGAGTTGAAATCCGTTTTTTGCGAAGCTTGGCTTTTCGTCTTCTTAGAAATGCGCGTCTTTTCTGTAGTTTTTTCTGTTTTGCAAGAACGATAGCAGCTTCTTCTTCACTTTTCTCTTTGCCTACTTCTTCTTCAATTTGTTTTTCTGTCTGAGCCATCTCTTGCTCTATTCTCTTCTCTTCTTGCTCTATCTCATCTCTCATATTCTGTTCATCTTGCTCTTGTTGCCTTGCTTGCTCTTCTTCTTGTTCGATGAGAGCGAGCTCCTCTTCTGATGGGCCTGAAGGTATCGATAATCCCATCCAAAAATAGACCCCTGCAGCTACTACAATGAGAAAAATGGCACCAACAACAAAAATTAGTTTACTACTTCCAGTTGAAGACGAGGTATGAGAAGAAGAATCACCAACTTGCTCCTCTTCAATTTCTTGCAACATCTGCGCAAGCTCTTCATCATTATTATCAGCGGGCAATTGTTTTTGAGGGGACTTCGCTTCAACATCTTCTGGCTCTACTTGCATCGGCTGCGGCTCAAGCGGAGTGGCAGGCGAAGTATCTAAAACATCGGGGGTTGGGGAGTCAAGTGAAGGTTGTTCACTCTCTTCCACTATAGAAACATTTGTGCCACCACACATAGGACATGACTGTTGTTCTTCCGGAATTGAAGCGGTAAATCCACAGGTATTGCAAGTAAATCTCATGTTCACCTTCGTTGACTAGAGTATTTTTTTCGCTTTAATTACCGCTTTGCCTGCCTTTTCCTCAATAGAAAAGCTGACATCACTACAGTTATATTTTGCGATAATAGAAACTTTCTGAGTTTTCAGTTTATTAATAAAAGTTATTTTATCTGCCTCAGATGCACGGTGACCATTGGCAACTTTAATAGAGCGGTACTCATCCCATAAAAGATCAAAAGGAGATTTGGGCGCCTGCGCGAAAGGAGGAGGCATCGAAATATCGGATGCAAGCATGGTCTTTTCGTTATCTTCCGTATCACCCATATCATCATCTAATGAAAAATCAGTATCATTTGATGAGATAGGAGCTGACACCTTATCATCTGCTTGCGTTGCTGTTGAAAAATCTTCATTTAAATCAGATAATCCATCACCGCTTGGCACGGCACTTGTTGAAGATGCCTTGTCAAAGCTTTCATGCATATCGCCTGACTGAGAGACGCTAGATGCTCCACTTGTTAGATATTTCGTAATAAGTGTATTCAACGCTGAAACTACCATCTGCGCACCGTGGCTATAATTTCGGGCCACTATTTTCTCGCCAACCTTCAACTCAGAAAGCGATGCAGACAGTCTTCTAAAAACCCTGTCAATCTCATGGGTTACAATAAAAACGAATATAAGCGAAATAAGTGCAGCAATGAGTCCATAGGCAAGGGTAAGATAGAGAGCATCTTTCCACATAGCATACCCTGGAGTAAAACTAAGAAGAGCGATAACAGTCAGCTTGCTTGTCCCTCTAAAATCAGCGGGAAGTGAGTAAGAAGAGAGCATTGTCCAGCGACTTACATCAACTTGAGTGTTAGATGCAAGAAGTTTTTGCTCAGCCGTATTAAAAAGATCTGCTCGTTGAGAAGGAAAAATATCATTCCATGTATCATTCTCTGTTTGGTAGACCATTTTGTTATTAAAATACGCTTTAATTGGAAAGGTAAACGGAAATGATTTAAGAATTTTCATAACAGGCTTCATCTCTATCATCACAAAGAAGTGCTCGCTTCTTTTACCCTTTAAAACAAAAGGAACAGCACCCATAAGATACAACTTTCCTTTCAGTGAAATAATCCCATCAGAGGCAACGCCCTCTGTTAATGCTCTATCTACTGCGGGAACACCTTTCATATTATTCAGTGCTGTCATATTAGATGCGATGACAGCTCCATTCTTTTCAACAATAAGATATTGAGCATCTGGTGAGACATCGTGTGTATCTAATATAAAAGAAGCTTTTCTTGTTGCCTCTTTTTTCAACACGACTTTACGAGAATCCCTAAACGCCTGAGCAATAAGCTTAAACTGCTCATTTACAATAGCTGTCTCCATATAGTGATAGGTGTTCTCAGGTCCTTGTTGCAATTGAA
The DNA here is from genome assembly GCA_023145475.1 of bacterium. Taxonomy (GTDB): domain Bacteria; phylum UBP6; class UBA1177; order UBA1177; family JAGLDR01; genus JAGLDR01. Next base: position 29,354 of record JAGLDR010000092.1, on the reverse strand, counting down.
TCTTGGAAAGCACTGAATCAAATAGACGAAAATCTAAAATCGACAATAATGCAAAAACAATGAGAATAAAGAAAAAAACTTTGAGTTTCAATCCAATATTGTTAAACATGGTGCTTCTCCAAATCAGTTTTTATATAAACACAGCCAGTATCAAAGGGGCGCCCCATCAATACCAATATTTACGAGCGGAGTCTCCGGTGTATTTGTCCGAAGAACATCGCCCTCTTTAATAATATAGCTCAACGGAAATTCATTGTGAGTAACAAGGGTGAAATCCTCTTGAAATATCCACTTTAATCCACGATAAATTTTCAGATTATAAGAGCCACTCGTAACATTTTTTATTGTGATATTTTCGGTTCGCTTATCAATTTGATAGACCTGCTGGGTTTCATCCATCACCATTACCTTCACCACATTCCAAAAATAGAGTGCATCTTTAACTCTATAGCTACCGGGGTCATCAAACATATACGATACCGATGAATTCGGTGCAATACTCATCTGTTTTATTGTCGTCCCATCTGCATCTTCAATGGTAAATTCTCTAACGAAATCCTCTTCATTCTTCAATGTGATAGATGAGTCATGTCCAATAATAAGCTCTTGCGGGCCTGCGTAAAATCCTCGAAGATAAATTGTCTCATCCATCTTAACACCAGTGTTAAAATTGAGAACGAGATAATATTTTACAGGATCCACAATTGTTGGAGGTTGCTCAATTTGAAATGCCCAATAGTTATCTTTTACAATATCGCGTGTTGCATGTACCACATCTTGTGCGCGATAGTCGATTCTCAGATTGATTTTCGCTGCACTAAGCGTCCCCATTAACAATAATATATAGATAACGACGATAGTAAAACGCATCTATCTCTCCATCAATACGAAAATCACTTTCTTAATGTTTTTAGGCGATTTTCTATTTCAATTTTCTGTTCGTCCGTGGCAAATACTAACGCACTTTCCAATTCAGAGAGTGCTCTCTCAATCTGATTTAAATCTATGAGTGTGTCGACAACAGCCATTCGGTATTTAATATTGCTCGGCTCTTTTTGCTGAGCTGAGGAAAACTGCATAAGAGCATCAGGAAAAACATTCATGGAGCGATACATCATCCCCAAATCATAGTCACTATCTGCTGTTCCGTCACCCATCTCTTGCAATGAATCCCTTACATCAGTGAGAGTATCTGCAATATCCTCGCCACCAGATCCAGGAAGTGTTGATTTCATCTCAGAGAGAAAGAGGGAGTTAGGATATGAAGCAAGCAAATCCTGCAACAAAATAATAGCACTTTCAAAATCCTCAATAGAGATATAAAACTCTAGCTCATCAAGTGCGCTCTGAGGCGGCTCTTTTACATCATCAAAAATATCACTCAGCACTTCATCAAGCTTTTTTGTGCCTTCATTCTTATCAGCAGTAATAATATCGTCAGAAAGAATTGCACTATCATCAGTCAAATCGCCAAGAATATCCTCTGTGCGAAGTGCATCATTCTCAGTCGGCATTTTCTCGCTCTCTGATAGAGTATCCTCAACAGCAGAATCATCATCTTGTCCAAACGCCTCTATAAGCCGTCTATAGTGAATGACTCCCTCATCTTCACCACACATACTTTGCATATCTTCAAGGAGCTCTCGTGCCTTTTCCATCGCCTGACGATCTAAAAAGAGATCCATAAGTATCGACATATATGAAAAAGCCTTCTCAACTTCATCTTGCTCGATAGCAATCTCAATCAGCTGATCCAGAGCATTTGTAGACTTTTTCCAAAGAGGAGATGATAAAACAGCCTTTTCAGCCTTCTCAAAAAGTGAGTATTTCCGAAATGCAATGCTCTCACCAATCTCCTTTTCACACATCTCTTCTTCCGAAGGCAGAGTAAGAATATCAGGGGGTGGAGACAGCGTCTCATCCTCATTCATATCAATTTCGATAAGAATATCATCTTCATCGTCACTAGCATCCTCAATCTTATCGCTGATAATATGACGCAATGTATCGCGTTCATTCAGCACCTCAAGAGCTTCGGTATCTCCTGGGTTCAGCTCAAGTATTTTCTGATAGACAGCATCTTTTTCTGAATTTCTTCCATGCTTTTTAAGAGCTGAGGCAAGTTGTTTATATGCTGCAATGAGCTTGACCGGCTCATCCGTATGTTGGAAAAGTGTAACAAGTCTCTTGAGATACTCTACATTTGTTGCATCATGCATAATAATGGTTTGTAGCACAGAGAGTGCCTTAGTATAATCATTATTTTCGATGTATGTATCAACCAACTTCAGTGCAATAAGCGGCTCTGTGCCCTCAGTCGCAGAATAGAGTAGTTTCAATATGGTGATATAGTCTGTCTTTCGATCAGTATTTTGCAGTTTCTTTGTAAGAGGCGCAAGCAGAGCAACCGCATCTTGATTCATCTGCATATTTACCAAAAGATGACCGAGTTTAAGTACCGTCGGAACATTATTTGGGAAAATCTCAATAATCTTTCTCAAAATGGTAATTGCAACCTGCTTATCACCAATTTTAATATAGTAGTTTGCCGCAGTTTGATAACGAATAGCAGCATCTCGATCTAACCCATCGCCCCTGTCAATATCTGCTAACAAAACATTTATGCGACCATGCTCAGGATCAATCGCCAAAGCCTGTCTGAGAATAGCTCGAGCTTTTGTCAAAAAGCCCTTCTTTTCAAGAAGTAAGGCAGTCTGTTCGTAGACCTCAAGAGCTTGCTCATCTTCACCAAGACGGGCATAAAGCTCTGCAAGACGAATGTAAGCTCTCTCATTTTCTGGCTCTTTTTTGATAAGCTTTTGATACTGTTCAACTTCGGAATGAGCTTTCAGCTTTTTTCTGAAACCTAGTCCACCCTTTTTATCGCTCACGCAACCTCGCTATTTCTTCACTCGCTCAACATAGGTGAAGTCACCTGTTGATATTTTAATAGTGTCACCTGTGTTTAAAAACAGAGGAACCATCACCGTTCCACCAGTCACCAACAGGGCTGATTTATATGATGTTGTAACGGTATCGCCCTTAAACCCAGGATCAGTCTCTTTCACTTCTACAGAGATAAATTGGGGTAATTCCGCTGAAATTGGCTGTCCATTATAGAAGAGAACAGTCACCTGTTCATTCTCCTTCATATAGGGAACAATATCCTCTATCAGATTAGAATCAATGGCAATTTGGTCGTATGTCTCACTATCCATAAAATAGAGCAACTCACCATCGGGATAGAGAAACTCCATCTCTTTCTCTTCTATATCGGGTTTGCCGACCCTATCACCCGATACAAAGGTGCGTTCCGCAATTGAACCTGTCAAGATGTTTCTCAACTTAACCTTCACAACAGCTCTTCGTTTTTGTTGAATATGTGACATCTCTACAATTCGAAATGGGGTGTTGTCAATCTCTATCTTTAGACCTTTTTTAAACTCAGAAGTTTGAATCTGCATAAACGCTCCTTACGCCCTCAATTAAACCATCGAATAATACATTCTGACACCCAACTTTGTCAAGTTATTCAGCAGAGAGGTTCATCAGTGCTCTGAGCGACAGCTCATAACCAAAAAAACCAAGACCAGAAATAACCCCAGTTGCCACAGCATTAATCAAAGAATTCTTTCTAAAATCTTCCCTATCAAACAGACGAGAAAGATGGCACTCAACCACCGGCAACTTTCTCATCTCTAAAACATCTCTAATCGCAACACTTGTGTGCGTGTACCCAGCAACATTAACAATGAGCCCATCAGCATCAGACAACGACGCTATAAACGAAACAATCTCGCCTTCAATATCCGATTGGAACGAATCAAACTCAACACCATTACTCTCTGCAAGCATTTTCATATTGTGTAGCATATCATCTCTTGACATACCTGCCGTTCCGTAGTGATTGGCATCTCTTTGGTCCACCCGATTCATCAAGGGACCTTCAACGAGATAGTATTTCATTCTTCTCCGCTCACAAACGAGGCAATCTCTTTCCGAATTTCAGGCAAAAAATGGACAGCCTTCATCAAAGGGCTATCTTGAGCAATCGTGCAAATGAGCAGGTGACTCTCGGCATCTTTTGTCAAAAGCATCTTTTTGCCAGCAAAATGAAAAAGGGAGTACTCCTCCTCTGAGGCTAAAAGAGTATGCGCAACATTAAACAACTCGCCATTCTCGTCATCATTAGAAGATGAAATAAGCGCAATTCCGTCATTGTCATAGAGATAGACCTTGTCAACACCCCATTTTTTGAAATCTAACTGTTCCATTCTGTTTCCACCAATATTGTTAGTAAAAATTGAGCCACACCATCACCCGCCGCAGCGTGTACAACTGCTCGGTAGATTGCCTCTTGTCTCTGTGTCGCCTCTTCTTCCTGCAATGCAACGGCTAACTCAACCGCGGCATCCCAATTTCGTTGACGAATAGAGAGAAATAACATTGTATCTGTAACCATATTACCTCCACCTGTTTCAAGTAAAAATGTATCAGAGAGGAGGTGTATCGTCAAGTTAAAGTAGACTATACTTTTTGAACACGCACAATGCGCTTGATGAACAAACTTGTTTTAACGCGCCCTATTTGCAGCGAGATTTCTGTTGAGTGTATTGTTTTTTCATCTTATTGAGTTTTTTCTGCCGTTTCTTTCGAACAGAATTTTGTTGAGCGATAAACTTATCTCTCTTCGTCATCAGCTTCTTTTTCTTATCCGTCATTCTCTTTCTTTTGAGCATAATCTTATTTTCATATTTAACAGCAATCTCTTCGTGTGCTGTATTACGCCAATCTTCTGCTTTACCCTCTTCTCTCTTCCACACTGACTCCTTTTTTCCACGCATTCGAGACTGCTTTACCTTGAATTTTTCCAATCCATTCTCAGATTTAGTGATATTCACATCAAGCTTATCCAACTTCTTTTGCAGCGCCTTTCGTTTTGTTCCATATTTTCGTTCAAGATTCTTTTTGTAGGTTGCTCCACGCATTTTGCGCTCTCTTTCCCACTTTTTCTCCTCTCTTCCCTGCCCTGCCTTAAATTGTTTCAGGCGGGAATCTCTCTTTTTCTGAGCAAGTTTAACCATCTTATTATGGCGTTTTTTATATGATTTCTTTTGTTGCAAAAACTTTTTAAAAAGAAGCTTTGCCCTCTTTTTTTCAGTAAGTTTCTTCTTTCTATATCTATTCAGCTCTTTATTTAACTTATCACTCTCTTTTGCGAGCGTAATATCGAGCTCCATCTCTTGCTTTTCTAACTCTTCTGGCTTCAACTTTTTCTCATTCAGTGCAGCGCGTTTTGCATCGAGCTCTTTCCGCAACACTTCAACCTTTTCCATTTGAGTAGCTGCAAAGGTCTCAATTTCTTTGTCAGCAACAGTCAACTTTACGCGCTCTTTCTCCTCTTTTGTATCCCACTCTTCAAACTTTTTATTCAGCGAATTAAACTCTTTTTGGTAATCTTCTTCTATCTCTCGCTTGAACTTTCTTGTCTTATCTTCATTCTGCATACGAATTCGTTCAATTTGAAACAACACCTTCTTTTCAGCTTTAGAAAACGCCTCTTCCATTGTCGATTTAATCTGCTCAGCATCCGAGATTTTTATTTTCAGTGCCTTGCGATCTTTTTTTAACTTTTCAATTTTTTTCATCTTTACTGCAAAAGCCTTTGCCTCTCTTTTTTTATAGGCAGCTCTCTGCTTTTCAACAATAAGCATACTTCGGTTGTAGCGCTGCTTCTCCCGCTTGGTGTCTCTTTTTTTATCGCTTTCATTCTTTTTCATTAAGACATCAACCTCTTTTGAAAAAGCGTTATCAAGTGCGGTTATCTTTTTCTCAACGATAGAAAGTCGCTTCTCAAGTGACGCATCCTCACGAGCCCACCGCCCTTTCAGTGTCTTAACTCGCTGTTTAAATTCGCTATCTACCGCAGAGCAGCTTTTAGCATCGAGCGTAGATACGGCTAAAAGAAAAAGCCCCAAAAGGATTATTAAAAAATTTCTCATCATTAAAACTCCACAGTACGATTCACAAAACACAGCAGAGCATTGTATCAAATTTTGTTTTTAGTGCAAGATTTTACTTCTAGACCAGTCGTTCACAACGCTTGCGGTACAAATCATTACAAGATATAAATTATTATAACCTAATTCATTTGTAAAATGTAATTAAATATCGTACAATGCCGTTATGAAGAATTTTAGACTTCTCCTTATATCTCTTTTATTTGTAACCTTTTCGTTACACGGAATTGCGACAGAAGAGAGAGCTATCTCCTTTGTTGATATCAATTTTCAACAGTGTGTCCTCTCCACTCTCAAAAAAACGGGGGAGATATATCCCGCGGACCTCGCATCTATTGAAACACTTATTTGCAATGCACAAGAGATTTTTGTTATCACCGGCATTCGTTATATGTCAAATCTTCACTCACTCCAACTCGTCAATAACTCACTTGTCGACATCACAGAATTGCAAAACCTCAAAAAACTAAAAGTTCTCAGACTCAACGGGAATAAGATTGAGGACATATCACCACTATCCACACTTGTAACGCTTGAAATAGTCGGTCTTGGCGACAATCCTATTAAAAACTTCAAACCTATCTCATCACTGATTAATATCAAAAAACTAGGTCTTGAAGAGACCAATATAACAACACTTACCTTTTTAAAATCACTAAAGAAAATTACTGCGCTGACACTGAGCAACAATAAGATAGTCGACATATCTCCATTGCGTTTAAATAAATCACTTGAATGGCTCTGGTTAGATTCAAATAAGATTAAAGATATTTCAGCACTTAAATACTTGCATCGCCTGACGCACCTCGAGCTGGGCAACAATACAATTCGAGATATAACACCGCTGACGCGTCTTAAAAGATTAACGCGACTCGGAATTGCCCACAATAAGCTGATATCATTGCGTCCCCTTCGCAACAAGAAACAGCTGAAAAGCCTGCTTATATCCAACAACTTAATTAGAGATATTTCACCATTAAAAACGCTGCGCTCACTTGAGTGGCTCGGCGCAGAAAGCAATAGAATCACAACACTTATTGCTCTGCAAAGGCTTAAAAAACTAAATCATATTCTCTTAAGCAATAATAAAATATCTGCCATTCAACCACTACTCTTTCTTCCAAAACTTCGCCACCTTGAAATTGCTAACAACCCACTTGATGAAAAAAGCCTCAGAAAAATAGAAAAAATGAAGGAAAATAACATCACCGTTATCTTAAAAGAGACAAAAAAGGATTCGGCGCTGTAAACTTCTTTTACAATGATTGCTCCTTTTTCTATGAAATAGTGCCATTTAATCCCGCTTTACGAGTGGCATTCTTATTGCATTTGCAATCGAGCGTTATCTGATGTTACTGGAGTACAATGATGAAACAAAACGGCATTAAGGCAAATCAGTTTATTGACAATATTGATATTTATGAACCCAGTGTATCTCGTGATAAAATGGATCCAAGTGGACCGACTCCATTAAAGCTTGATTGGAATGAAGCGACAATTCCACCATCACCAGCAGTAAAAAAGGCACTGATTGATGTTGTAACAAATAGACAGAACAGCCTCAACTGGTATCCAGAACTTTTTAGTAAAACTCTTATTGCAAAGTTGAGTGAATATACAGGAAACAGACAAGACGAAATCGTCGCTACCAATGGCAGTGATGATGGACTCGCACTTATTACACGCACTTTTCTTGAACCAGGCGACCATGTTGTTATTCCTCTTCCTACATACACACACTTTCTCACCCATGTTGAAGCTGCAGGCGCTCACATCGACTTTCCCACAGACCCTCACCCATTCAACCCTGACGCTCATTTTATCATCAAATCACTCAGACCAGACACAAAATTACTCTATATTGTCAATCCAAACAATCCGACAGGTGCACTCTTCACCAAAGCAGAGATTGAATCGATATTAAAAGCCGCACCGAATACCCTTGTCCTTGTCGATGAAGCATACTTTGAGTTTGCAGGAAAATCAGTGGCAGACCTCACCTCTCACTATCCAAACTTGATTGTTTCAAGAACATTCTCAAAAGCATTTGCAATGGCCGGACTTCGTATTGGCTATCTGCTTGCCCACTCAACAATCATAACAACATTGAAAAAGCTACTCAATCCAAAAAGTGTTAATGTCCTCGCACAAGCAGCGGGAATTGCCGCACTTGAGCATAAAGAATATACCGAGAAATATGTCCAATCAGTCACCGAGGCAAAAGCACTCTTTATCAAATTTCTGCGCGGACGAAACATCACTGTTTTTGATAGCCATGCAAACTTTGTGATGATTGACTACCCTGGACACAAAAAGCTTCTCGAAAAACTTGAAAAGCTCAATGTCTTCACAAGAGATCGCAGTAACTTTGAAAATATGGACCACTTTTTTCGCGTTACACTCGGAACCATTGAACAGACTGAAGAACTTATCAAACGATTCACAAAAGTATTATAATATAAAAACATTCAATGTAGCGACGCTCAATCTGAGCGTCTTACTTATGTATATGTATATGTAAATTCGTTGAACGGAAGAGTCAAACCGCCACACCGATAGTGTGGAGGAATGACCCTATCCCGTATTACAATTTCTTTAAGAGTTTCTTCGCCTTCTTATAATACTTATTCGTCTTAGGAACTAACTTAAGAACTTCTTCAAGTTTAGCACGAGCAGCTGCAGGATCACTCGTCTTTTTAGCACGACCCTCCATATACAACTTCTTTGCTCTATCTGGATCAAAATCAGCAGAGGCAGCTCCGCCACCTGACGCGGCACTATCCATTGCATCTTGAATTTCACCAGCAAGGCGACCGCCAGAAACTTTTGTATCGTATTTCATACACATTTCTAGCAACTTTTTCTTTTTTGCGCCCTTAGCCTTATTAGCTTTCTTCCACAAAAGCTTAAACTTTGTAACATTAACACGAGTCTTTTTAGCAGATTTTTTGACTGCTGAACTCTCGCCCTTCTTCTCTATCTTCTTAAGCAACTTGATAGCACCATTGAAGTTCTTTGAAGCATACATGTCAACAGCCTCATCAACATCCATTGATCCAAGAGCTGGGGTAACTACTGCTACTTTTTTCTTCTTTGCCTTCTTGCGTCTCGCTTTTTTCTTGCGTCTCGCTTTTTTCTTCTTTGCTGCTGCGATACGTTTTTTACGCTTTGCAAGCTTGGCATCTTTTTTCTTTTTCGCTACTTCCTTTTTCTTGGCAACCTCTTTTGCGATGGCTTCCATCTTTTCTGCACCAACGGTGCCCAAGATTTTATCTTTCATCGCACTAATCTTCTTATTGTCGGGATTATCAACCAATAAATCTGTCAAAGTCGTGATTGCTTGATCAACATTCTTCTTGTCCATCATCACAGCAACTTCGGCAAGTCTCCACCCAATAACTCGGTCGGCTCCAGCTACTGCCTTAACATTTTTATAGAAGATACTTGTTTGAGGAACATTCTTCAGAAGAACATCTATCTCTTCTTTTTTACCAGTAACAAGAAGCTTTTTCGCTTTGTTTATCGCTTCCTCTATTTTTTTCTCTTCTGAAATTTGTTTCTGCTTCGTTTGCAGTTGAGCCTTCTCTTTAATATCTTCTAGCTTCAGTTTGCCCAGATATGAAGCAATCAATCGCTCAGCTTTCGTTAACTTTTGATCTTCTATCAACTCATCAACTCTGTCTAACTCTTCAAATCCAAGTTTGAATGGAATCACTGCCTGCTGTTGGTGCTGAGGCATCCAAACAGCAACATAGTATCCACCACCACCAATCAAAAGGAGCATAACAACAACCATAGTCCACATTGCTGCAGAACTACCTTTGCGCTCAATAATAACTTGCTCCTCTCCCTTTTCTGACTGACGACTGAAGTTTGCAAGAATATCTTCATTCAGTATGTCAAAACGAACATTCCGCGCACCAGCTGTAATAATATCATTGTGGTATAGTGTAACACCTGACTCTTTTTTGCCATTCACTCGAATTCCATTTCCACTCCCCGTATCGTGTACGGTAAAATGGTCTCCGTCGTGTACAACTTTAAAGTGTTTTCTCGAAACAGATATATCACTAACGACAAAATCGTTGTCCAACCCTCTTCCACAGTAAACCTCATCTCTCGTGATATCAAGACTCTTCCCTTGATCTTTACCATCGAGAATAACAAGTCGTGCATCAGCTGCATGTCCTGAAAGTGATGCAAGATCGATGATAGCTGTCTTCTCTGCCGCCATATCCTCTTCATCTTCATCAGTCAACAACTCTGGAACAACAGGGGGCTGTGCTGGCTTTCCTGCTGGGGCCTGTCCTGATAAATTCGCTTTTTTCTGTTTCTCCGCCTTGATTTTATCTGCTAATTTTTTCAGATATTCTTTGTCAATCTTAGGCTTTCCTGCTCCGGCATTGTTCTGGTCCATCGACATTTTCTCCTTTTCTGTGAATCATCACACCAAATTTCCGCTCTAATTTCTCAGAAAACAAGTGAATTGTCAACTTTAGTAATTTAAAAAATTAAAACAGGGGTGGATTAATCCCAATTCTCAGATATTATTTTCAGTAAAACCATCAATTTAATTTCAATTGATTTGACAAACAGACATTGTCGGGTATAGTCAGACCGTTTTTTTTGGTCATTCCGCAGGAGATTTAATAAGATGAAACGTACATTTCAACCAAGCAATGTTTCCCGTAAGAGAACTCACGGTTTTAGAAAGCGCATGAGAACAGCCGATGGTCGCAAGATTGTTAAAGCTCGTCGTCGCAAAGGTCGTAAAGTTCTTGCGGCTGCCATCTACTCTAAGTAGTATCTTCAAACAATGAAGGCGTACCCCTTTCCGCCTGCTTATCGTGTGGTTAAAGGCAGGGATTTTGCGCGTCTGAAGGTTGAAGGGAAAGTTTTTCGCACAAAAAAGCTGATATTCAATTATGCCCCGGCAACTCTTAGTCGCGTCGGAGTAATTGTTACTAAAAAGGTGGGAAACGCTGTTTTTCGTAGTCTCGTTAAACGGTGGGTAAGAGAGTCGTATCGTCTTACTCGTCCCACAATCAATCAGCCCATTGATATAGTTATCATACCGCGAACATCAAAACTAAGTTTTGCGGCTATTTCTCAAGATTTATCTTTTTTTATTGGGTGGCTCGATGAAAAGAATACTCATTAGCCTCATCAGATTTTATCAAAAATGGATTTCACCGTTTACCGCAAACAGTTGTCGATTTTATCCATCATGCTCACAATATGCCATAGATGCCCTTGAGAAGAAGGGTGTTATAAAAGGCTCTCTAAAAGCAGGATGGCGAATTTTGCGCTGTAATCCATGGAATAAACACTTTGGCCATGACCCGGTCGATTAAATAGGAGTAAAAATGGAAAACAAAAATTTTATTATGGCACTTGTCCTCTCAGTTGCTGTTATGTTTATCTGGGGCGAATTTTTTGCACCAAAACCAGAGGCAGAGACAACACAAGAACAGAAGACAGACGAGGCACAAGCACAAAAGCCAGCTCCAACAACGCTACCGAACGCAGCGCCACCGGTAACATTGACTCCTCAACGGAAAGTTGCTCGCCAACATGCTGTTGAAAAGATTGAATTAACCGGAAAAGATATCCGTCTCTCGGTATCAACACAACGAGGCGCAATTCTTGAAGCCGTGACAGTAGGGAAAAGATACAAAAAAGAGGTCAACCTTCTTGATGGTCTTTCTGAAGGTGCCTATTTTCCTGAAGTAAGCACTCTTTTCACTGGAGAGCCAACCTATGAGAACAAAGGCATTCACGATGGCAACTTAATTCTTTCATACACTCAAGAAGGTGTTACAGAAGAGAAGATATTCACGCTGCTTGATGGATACCGCATTAAAATTACTCGAAAATTGTTTAACAATACCGCTAAAGCAATCTCGTATACGCCATCTCTTGCGTTTCACTCACAATATCAAAATGAAGATATTTTTCATGCTACAAGAAAAATGTTTGAGATTGTTGCAGGAAACTCTAACGCAGCGGACACACTCGACTCAAAAGAGGAGATTGATGAATTTGTCGCAACAACAAAAGAGATTGAATTTGCAGGAATTGATTATGGCTATTTCCTCTATTCTGTCATTGCAGACGGCAGAAAGATTGTGCCATCAGGCGATATCAATACCGATAACAACAAGACAGACCTCATTGTTTCATATGAATCACACACTATTGAACCAGGCAAAAACTCAACAGACTCTTTTGTCGTCTATCTCGGCCCAAAAGAGGCTCACTATCTTAAAGCTGCGGCTCCAGGACTCGAACAGTCGATTCACTTTGGATGGATGACCTTTCTGAGCAAGCCACTCCTTGTCGTGTTAAATTTTCTCTATATCTATATCGGAAACTATGGAATCGCTATTCTCATTCTGACACTGCTTATCAAACTTCTACTCTTTCCACTGAGTAACGCATCATATAAATCAATGAATAAGATGAAGTCTCTTCAGCCAAAAATAGCGGCACTAAAAGAGAAATATAAAGATGACAAAGAGGCGCTCAATAAAGAGACGATGGCACTCTATCAAAAAGAGGGGGTTAATCCTCTTGGTGGCTGCCTGCCAATGTTTATACAGATGCCCGTCTACATTGCACTCTACTATATGATTAGCAATGCAGGTGAACTCTATGGCGCGCCGTTTTTACCATTCTGGTTAACAGACCTCTCGATGCGTGATCCCTACTATATCTTGCCCGTCTCACTTGGCGCACTTATGTTCTTGCAACAGAAGATGACACCACAACAGATGGACAACGCACAGGCAAAAATAATGCTCTATACTATGCCACTTGTTTTTACCTGGATTTCACTGTTTATGCCGAGTGGACTGACACTTTATTGGTTTGTAAACACGGTGCTTGGCCTTGCACAACAGTACTATATCACGCGTAAATACGCATAGTTCCGCACTTTCTTAAAATTCAGTTGACAAACAGGCTCTTTGTACTAGTATAGTGCCCGAGGTTGCGGGGTAGAGCAGCTGGTAGCTCGTCGGGCTCATAACCCGAAGGTCATTGGTTCAAATCCAATCCCCGCGACCATTTTTTTTATCTTTTTTTTATTCTCACTTCCATTTCAAAACATTGCATTTTTCGGCCTAGTGAGTAGTCTTGCCTTGCACTATCGGAGGAGCGTGTAAATGAAAGAGTGGTACCTTAAAAGACAACATACAAAAGCGATAAACGGTCGCAAACAGCAACTTTCTTGGATGTTGAGAAAGCAAAAAGAGCTCCCACAAAAAATAGCAGAAGAGATAAAGAAACTTCTTGTCGGGACAGAGAAGCTACTCAACAACCCAGAAACAACAGCAAGCAACCTCAAAGCATTACAAGAAAAGCTAGACGGTGCCGTCACAAAGACATATCGCGAGTGGAAGCAAAATATTGTGTGGCAAACTTTTGATGAGCTCTGGCTCGTCATTGTGCTTGCACTGATTGTGAAATTTTTCTTTTTAGGCTCTTTCCGCGTTCCATCTGGCAGTATGATGGACACTATTTTGATTGGCGACAACCTTTTTGTTCTGATGAATCGTTATGGTCTCACTATTCCTTTTCGAGATCGACAGTTTGTCTCGTGGGGAACTCCTGACAGAGGCGATATCATCACCTTTACGGAGCCGACAAAAGATCGAAAAGCACTGGTAAAAAGAGTTATCGGTCTGCCTGGTGATAAAGTTTTTGTCTCAGGAACAACTTTGCGTATCAACGGGAAAGAGGCAACACGAGTCAAAAAAGGTGAGGTTTCCTATACCGACAGTCAAGGAAATGCAGTAGAAACAGTACAATATAGAGAAAAGAACATTGATGGAAAAGAGTATAATGTCCTTTTCAAAAAAGGTGTTACAGATAACAATAGGCTGCTATTTGAACAGAAATATTGTCGCTATTGTGGCATTGAATTTACTGTTCCTGAAGGGCACTTTTTTGCGATGGGGGACAACCGAGATAACAGCTATGACAGCCGATTTTGGGGATTTATACCCCGAAATTTTTTGCAGGGAACACCCCTGTTTGTCTGGTTTTCAATTCAATTCGGTGATTCCATTATCGATGTTGAAGATTTCCGTCCATTGAGAATTGGACATATTATCAAGTAGGAGGAGAGATGGAACACGTTTATAATGACATAAAACCACTGATTGCGATTATTGGTCGCCCCAATGTGGGCAAATCAACACTTTTCAACCACATTTTAGGTTCAAATGCAGCTATTATTGATGATAGACCAGGCGTTACGCGCGATTTGAACTATCGCGATATGACCTATAATGACAAGCCATTCACCATTATTGACACTGGCGGATTTTATATTGATGAAAATCAGACAGATGTTATCACCAAAGGTATCCACGAACAAATTCGCTCAATTCTTGAGCAGGTTGATGGTGTGCTATTTCTTGGCGATGGAGTTGTTGGGCCTCACCCTTCAGACTACGATATCATCGATTTGATTAGAAAGAGTGGTATTCGTTTCTGGACTGCTGTCAGCAAGATTGATGCAGATGGACACGACTTTCGCATTGCCGATTTTTACCAGTTAGGTGTTGATGAAGTTCATGGCGTCTCAGGCACCACAGGCTATGGAACATACGATCTTCTAGACACTTTAACAAAGAGCTTCTGGACAGAGAAAGATATTGCCGAAAAGGCAGAGAAACCTGAAGAAGATGTGATTCGTGTCGCAATTATCGGCAGACCAAATGTAGGAAAATCGACATTGGCAAATGCTCTGCTTGGTGAAGAGAGACACTTGGTAAGCTCTGTTCCTGGCACCACAATGGACCCTATTGATTCAAAAGTTACACACGACGAGCAAAACTATCTTTTTATTGATACTGCGGGTATTCGACGCAAGAAAATGGTCTTAGAAGTCATGGAAAAGGCCGCTGTTGTTCGTGCTTTCAGGGCAATTGACCGCAGTGAAGTCGTTGTCATTATGATGGATGCGCAAGAGCCAGCGACAGATCAAGATTTGCGTATACTTGGAATGGCTCACGACAAACACCGCGCAATTGTTATTGCAATCAACAAGTGGGATACCATCGAAAAAGAGACCGGAACATGGGAAACATTTGTTAAAGATTTGCGTGATAGAATGAAATTTGCACCCTATGCACCGATGATTTCTATGTCTGCAAAAGAGAACTTACGAACCACAAAGGTACTCTCACTTATTAAAGAAGTGCACAAAAACTACCATAAACATACCGCAGATGACGACTTGCAAGAGTGGCTCAATCGCTCTGTCCGCAGAAACAAACCACCACTGACAAAAAAACGCAAACCTATTATCTTTTTTAATGTAAGAATGGAATCAGTAGCACCACCAACAGTTGTTATCAAAGTAAATCGCCCCCACTCTGTCCACTTCTCCTACCACCGCTATCTGATGAATCAGTTTTACAAGCAATTTAACTATTCAGGCATTGCAATAAATGTCATCTATAAACGAGAATATTTTCGCCCATGAAATGGCTCCGCATCTATCCATTGTTACTTCGAAAGAGATTAAAGGCATTCAAACCAACCCGTGTTGTCTGTCGTGCTGCAATGAACTTTTATAAAGATGATGGCTTTACCTTTTCTGCGGCAATTTCATTCTATTTCCTGCTCTCATTTCTCCCCTTTTTAATGCTTATGGGTGCCCTTACAGGCATTGCCGTTAACGTTATTCAGAACTTTTACAGCATCAGCACCGAGCAGCTTGCTCAACAGATTGTAGCATTTATTCGGACACTTATGCCCTACCTGAAAGAGCATCATCTTGAAAAATTCTTTATGCTGAAAGATTATACACTCTCACTTGGCTTTATCGGAACCATCGCTATTATCATTGCGGCAACACTTCTCTTCTCAACACTGCACTACGCTCTGTACAAAATCTTTGGGGGTAACTTTCTTAATATCGTCCGCTCCCGCGCACTTGGCATTCTTTTTATGCTGACTCTCACCCTGTTTGCATTTGCACTCCACTGGTTTATCTCTTTTGCCTCACTTATTGCTGGAGAGCTCTCTCTTTTGTGGCCTCCACTGCAAACCTGGCTCACCTTTTTCGAACAGATGAATTTTTTCTCCATTATCCTCTCTGTTATCCTTCTTTTCACCCTCTTTCATTTTCTCCTCTTTTTCTTTACCTCAGGCATTATTCATAATCAAAAAGTAGTCTTTTTTGGTGCAGTCGTCTTCTCTACTCTCTGGATTGGCGCTAAATGGGCATACGATTTCTATCTCTCGACACTGAGCTCACTCAACCTTATATATGGCTCTCTTGCCTATATCGTTTCAATCGTTTTGTGGGTCTATTACAGTGCTTTATTGCTTCTACTAAGCATGGAGCTTATCAATGCAATTTATGAAGAGTGGTCGCCAGTAAAACCTAGCTCTCGTGCTGATAATCAATCTCAGTAAAGACGGTTGTTGATGCATTAAAATGCAGTTGTACGACACCTGTTGGTCCGTGGCGATTTTTCAAGATATGAAGTTCTGCTTTGGCACTTTCGCTTGAACCATCCGTCGCCCTATTGATAATACAGACTAAATCGGCATCCTGCTCTATCGCGCCACTATCTCGCAAATCACTCAATTGCGGCACCTTCTCCTTACGAGATTCAACCTGCCTATTGAGCTGAGAAAGAATAATAATTGGAATTTTCATATCTTTTGCGAAGAGCTTTAATCCGCGTGAAATCTCTTCAACTTGTGCATTTTTCTTTTCAGACATCAGATGAGCGGGGCCCTGCATCAAGCCGATATAATCAATCACTATCAAATCAAGCGTTTGATCCGTTTTCTGTAAGGTCGCCCGTAAAGATTTCGCTTTAGAACGCAAAGAGGCAACCGTAAGATGAGAACTATCATCAATATAGATTGGAAGCTCACCTGTAACACTAATCTGATTCATCATTGAGGCTAACTCATCCATCGTCAGATCTGCATTAAGAATCTTCAACATATCGACACCTGTCTCAGCTGATAGGATTCTTTTTGTCACTTGATCAGCGGGCATTTCCAAGGTGAAAAAGAGGACGCTATGCCCTTTGTTTGCCACCCGACTTGTCATATTCATTGCTAAACTAGTCTTTCCGACACCAGGGCGCGCAGCAATAACAATCATATCGCCTGGTTTAAACCCAGAGGCAACTTTATCAATTGTGGGATACCCTGATGGAAGTCCAAGAAGTGACTTATGTCCCGATTTAATCTTCTCTGACATATCTTGCACGACATCAACAACAAGACCTCTCAAGTCTTGAACATCACTGCGTGAAGAGCTATTTGCCAAATCGATTAAATCAGTTGTCATAACATCTAACAAATCATCAAATTGTCTTTGATCTTTTCTTGCTTTTGATGCTGCAATTTCACATTTCTCAATAAAGAGTCGGTGAAGAGCTGAATTTTTGACCATGCGACTATACGCTACAACTTGTTCGTTATCGACGACAGGTGCACTATCAACTAGCTCTGAAAGATAGGACCAATCTCCAATCTTTGATGCATCACCAGTAGAGACCAAAAAATCGTGAACTGTTACGATATCAATGGTATCTTTTCCTTCTACTGCAATTTCAACAATTGCTGAAAAAATAAGTTGGTGTTTCTTTGAGTAAAATTCATCTGAAGTAAGAATTACTTCATCAAGCAGAGCAAACCTCTCCCCATTCTGCATGAGGCATCCGAGAAGGGACGCCTCTGCATGTTCATTATGAGGAAGTTGTCGTGCTGCAAACGCATCCATTATTCAGCAGCAGTCTCTTCAACTGGTGCTTCAACAGGTGCTTCTTCTTCAACAACAGGAGCGTCTTCGTCTGTTGCAACTGGTTCTGGAGCCATTTCGCCGCCTTCACCAACAACGAGTACTTTAAGTACTGCGCGCACATCTCTAAAAAGCTTAACCTCAGGCTGATAAATACCAGTCTTTTTGATTGGAGTTTCAATAACGATGTGGTGCGAATTCACCGTGTAACCATTCTCTTCGAGAACAGCTGCAATGTCACGATTTGTAACACTTCCAAAAAGCTTGCCATCTTCACCAAACTTCCGCTCAATCTGAATATCAACAGCTGAAAGTTTTGCTGCCAAATCTTGTGCAGCTGTCCTTTCAACATCAATCATACGATCAATGCGTTTGCGATTAAACTCAAGCTCTCTTACATTGCTTTCGTTTGCTACAAGTGCAAATCCACGAGGAACGAGATAGTTGCGACCGTATCCATCTTTTACATTCAAGATTTCGCCAGCATTTCCCAATCCTTCAACATCTTTTACAAGAATAATTTTCATGGTAGCCCCCTATCGTCCGGTTACAGTGAAAGGAAGCAAAGCGATTGCGCGAGCACGCTTTATCTCTCTAGCCAACTCTCTTTGGTGCTGTGAACATACACCACTGATTCTACGAGGAATAATTTTACCTCTTTCAGTAATATAGTTAAAAAGCACATCTGGATGTTTATAACTAAGTGTCATATCGTCATTGATACAAAACCTGCATACTTTCTTTCTTCTAAAAGCCATGATTTTCTCCCTACAATTCTACGTCATCAGTTTCTTTTTCTGCTTCTGCCTTAGACAGCGTCTTTTGAAGCTGTGCATTGTACTCACGATTGTCTGTCGGAGCCTCTTTCTTCTTTTCTACTGGTACTGCAACTTTGCGTTCAACAGGAGCGTGTTTCTTTTCGCTCTTACTGAAAAAGCCTTCAAGACCAGGAGCATTTTCAAGAATCTCTTCTAGATTTTCTGTGCGCGGATCAACCACAATTGTCATAAACTTGAGTACATGTTCCCAAATATTGAAATTTCTTTCAAGCTCTGCGATAAGAGTTCCCTCTCCATGAATGTCAAAGAAGAGATAGTGTCCCTTCACATTTCTTTTGATTTCGTAAGCAAGCTTTTTCTCGCCCCACGATTGAAGGTTAAGAATACGACCCTCAAATTTTTCAGTGATTCCATTTACCCTGTCAATAAATTGACGGTAAACATCGTTTCCGCCCTCTGGGGACAGAATAGCGGTAACTTCATAATGTCTCTTCATCAGCATCTCCTCTCGGCTTCGAAGTCCAATCGTTCCCAATCGAACAAGGAGTAATTTCCAAGTTCACCCGAAGGTGCGGGTATAATACATAGAGTTGCTAAAAAAACAAGGATTTTCTCACACTAACTTTGATATTATAATTCTGTCACAAATGCGTCTCGTTGTCCAGTGTTTTTATTGCCATCCAGTCCGCCGGTGGTTGTTCCTGAAAGGATAACACTGTCTCTGTTTATATTCATGCTATTGAGCTTCTCTTCTCCGGCTGTGCCCCACCGTTTTATATCAATCATAGTTCCATCACCATCAAATTCGGTAAAGAAAAGATTTGCTCTTTTTTCACAATATCGGTTTTTCTCTGTTGTTCCAGAGACATATATAGAATCACTGTTATCAACTTGAACAGCAAATGCCCTATCTCCATTTTCGCTTCCAAACTGTCGTGTCCACTGCTTTTCACCATCTTGCGTCCACTTGGTCAAGTAAGCGTCGGGGCAATTTCCACCAGAGCAATCGGCACCACGGTACGCTTCGCCATCAATTGAACCGAAGGTATACCCAACAACATAAATATTTTCATCTGAATCGAGCGCAACAGCAGTCGCATTATCGACCGCATCGCAGCCCCATAAACGAGCCCACTGTTCCCACAAGTTTTCATTCAGTTTTATGATGATGTTGTCACTGACACCATTATCGTATGCAAGATTTCCGCCGTATTCAAAATCTGTACGGCCAGCACAATAGATGTCACCATCCTCACTTCCGGTGACTGAAAACACCTCAACACCCTTCATAAAATGATTCACATTTTTTTGCTCACCATCTTTATCCAACTGAAAAATAAACCCATTTGCTCGATATGTGCGTTGAATTTCACTTTCACCAATCAAACCTCGTGTGCCACCTCCAACAAAAATATCATCCGATTTGTCAATCCAGACACTATTTGACCAATCGTCATTGGGTGAACCAACCTGTTTTGACCACAGAATAGTGCCATCTTTTGAAACTTTTAACACAAAAACATCTCTCTCGCCCAGCTGCTCTCCACCTTCGAAGCTACCCCAAGTTACGCCAGTAATAACAATGTTTCCTTCACTGTCTTCATACGCTGAAGAAGCTGAGTCCCAATCGTCACTACCATAATACGCAATCCATTCTCTTGTTTTAGCACTGTCATATTTTGTGACAAAAACATCTTTACTTCCGAGCTGAGTTGCGTCACCAATTGTTCCGTACGAATTTCCAATGACAAATAGATTGTTCTCTGAATCTTTGAATGAATAAATTGCTTCGTCATACTTTTCTGAACCAAACTGTATTGTCTCTCTTTCAAACTCATCACCTGTTGTGATGGTGGTATCTGGGTGAGGGTCGTTGTAGAAATAACCTATATGCTTGATGCCATATTTATAAATTGGAAAGGGCGCATCTGGATTCTGAGGATCGGGATAGTAATAATCAATAAGTTCACTTCCTGAAACAGCGAGTCCCTCATCTGTTTCAAAAAGAGTGTATGGCAGAATAAATGTATGGGATACTAAATTTTTGATCTGCACAATTGTACCAGTAACTTTATCAAGCTTAAGGATTATTCCTCCTGTTGGAACATCTTTTTCTCTTGCCCTTAAAGCCACGATAAGTTTGTTGTTTTTGTCGATGTAAATATCTATGCTCTCTTCTAGAAAATTTGACCCTAACTCAAAATCAGTAAATTTTTGATTAAATAAAGGTGCTCCCTTTTTATCAAATTTGCGTATGCTTAATTTTCCGCTTTTATCCTTTGCTGTAACATCGGAAAGAACAAAAATGCTGTCATCTATATCTACAAGAACTTTAAGCCCCCACTCGATGCTGTCTTTCACACTACTACCCCATTGTCGACTCCATAAAACAGCCCCGTCAGAATCAAGTTTGATCAAAATGGGACGAGGACACGCTGAACCATTTGCACCCCACAACAACGAACAATCTCCAGGCTGTGACGGGTTTGTTGCACCATTTAAACTACCGGCACTATATCCTGTTAAATAAATATTGCCCTCACTATCCATAGCCATTCCATTTATTAGTGAACCTTCAGGTCCAAACATTTTTTCCCACAACACCTCACCTTGGAGTGTTAGCTTTGCCAAATATATTTGAAATGCAGTAGGATACTTTGCTACATCATAGCCTGTAACTATTCCAGAAACATATAAAGCATCATTAAAAGACTCTATTCTTCCTAAATTATTTTCATAGGAATTATCAAATCCTCCGTATTTCCACGCCTTCTCCCATAACACTTCAGATGTATCAGAGAAATAACTCAACAAAAATGAACGCCCATTATTTGTCCCGGCAGCATACGCTGTAGTGCCGTCGCCTACAGCAATAACATCATTGTAATTCTTACCATAGGTTAATTCATTAAAAAGAATACTTTTCTTCACGCTTAAGTCGGAATTAAACCAAGTAATCGAAGAAAAATCAACATACCATCCATCTAAGAACTCTGTGTAAGATCCGAGTGAAAGATAGTTTCCATTTTTCAATTTTTCCATTGTCCAGATACTTAACTCATTAAACTCATTATCCCAGATTGAAGCATCGCTCTCTTCGCAACCTATTTCATCATCATCTGATTGAATATCTTCGTCTTGTTGAAAAACATCTTCATCAAAGTTTTCTATATATTGTGTTGTACAAGCAAAAAAGAAGATTATGGCAATACCAATAATGTAAAACAATCGCTTCATATCATACCTCCTATCGGTAGGCACCCACCTTATTTCACAATAAAGTGGGAACCCATTTTCACATTACCATGCCATTAGTTGATCGCAGTCTGTTGATAAAAACTGCCAACACATATCCCCTGTGGGACTATAGTTATATTTATTTCCAGATGTAAATGTAGAAGTCCAAAGACCATACATTTTTACAGGAGCCCAAAACCAACCGTTAAAAATCCAAGTAATTGCATATGACCTCACATTAAATCGAATAGCATAAGCATCTCCATCATCACAAGTAGTGCAAGCAATCGTCTCATCTGCATCACAATAATGGAAAACCTTGTTTTCATTAGACTCTTCACAAGATGTTACATACGCAGAACTTGATCCTCCAGGACAGTGACGATCTCGTGTTATATTATACCAGTAACCCGTGACAGTATCATATCTCTGGTCCCATTTATATTGATACCCATCACTTCCTGACGGCATATAGGCATCACCTCTTACACCAATTCGGCGAGAATGTGGTTCGTAAAAAAGTGAGTACGCACGACTCTCAATCGTTACCATACTTTTAGTTGAAACACCTGCTTGACCCAAAAAAACCTCAGGTTTATTTCCCAAAAACGCTTCAACATCTTTAATAAAATACACTTGAGCATCTTCAGGCAATTCTTTGACTGCTTGATCAAGCATCATTTCATATTCAATTTTATTATCATTCAAATATTGTAACACATCATTGGACTTTTTTTCTAAATCATCTGCAAACATCATAAATGTAAACAAACTAACCATCAACATAACTATAATCTTTTTCATTGTATAAAAACCTCATACATTAAAATTAAAAAACACGCTAACATCCTAAGCAAAACCGCCCATTTCAGCGTCAGCATCTCTCAAAACAGACAGCTATTTGGCTTTTAAGGAGAGCCTCTGATGAAAAGAATACGAATACACGAACGGAAATAGCATGATGAGTGATGAGTGATGAGTGATGAGTGATGAGTGATGAATAATCATTTACGAACCTGCTTCAAGTTTTTCTCCATTTCGTATACACTAACGCACACAAAAAACTTAGCATACGATTTTATAATGTCAATATTTATTGTAAATATATTTAAAGAATTCGTATTAAAAAAGAATAACTGCTTCAACAACAACCGCAAACTTCAATAGCTGCGTAACTTATCTCATTTTTTCAACTTAGATTTGACAACATTGACATCTAATGATACCATATATCTAGTTGTTTTATCGCTGTTTTGACAGGAGACTCTATTGTAATGAAAAAATCAACCCTCTTTAGTTCACTACTCATTGTTTTACTCTTTTTAATTACTGCCTGCGGTGATAACAACGACGACATCTACGGCGACACAGGCGACAGTGCTAATACAAGTGATAGTGCCGACTCTGCCGACACAGCAGATAGTGCTAACACAGCAAACAGTGGTGAAGACAGCGACAATGTAGACAGTGCAGACAACGACAATGAAACTGATGATTCATCCGACTCTGCTGATAGCGTCGACGACAGCAGCACCCCGATAGATGACGGGAACTATGTTGATAACGACAATGAAAATGGCTACGCTGCACCTTATGGAAAGGCAACGCTGAAAGGCGACCTCATCTATCTTATCACTAACGAACACGACATTACCGACGAAATGCTCCTTAAAGACGCAATTGCAACGGGCCCAATGGGCAACGGCTCTATCCGACCGGCAACACAAGGCATCTCAACCGAGTGGCGATTTATTAACTCTTCAAGTGGGAGTTTTTATCTCTTACAACAGACGCCATACAACTTTAGCACTGGTGGCATTATTCAGAAAAACCCCATCGTTACCCTCTCAATTCCTGAAAAACTCTTTGGTCTCGAAACTCTTCCACTTGGAATGAATGATGAAGATAAAGCAACGCTTCTTGTTGCGGACGCAGATTTTAAAACAGGACAAGTGTTGTGCATCCACGCTATCGGCGTTGGCTCACTCACGCAAACAGAGACTCTCGGAATACCAGGAGACGAAGGACGATACAGCTTTAATGGTATTGTTGAAATTTTCAGTCCTAAAAATATCCCTGCATATGGTGGAGATATCACAGATTATAAAATCAAGGCGTGTCCTGCTCACTAACACTTCGTTTTTTATTGTACACTCCCTTTTTAACACAACTTTAGCTACACTAAAAAAGAGAGTTGACGCAGAGCTATTTACTGATATACTTATATACGGTTGCTGAAAAGCGACAGAAATACTGCATCATGTGAGGAAATATAGATGAGAAAAGTACTTTTAATTGCAATCGTGACCGCTATGTATGTTTCACTTTTTGCAAACACTGAAGAACCTGAATATAGCGGTGTATCCAATAAAATATTCTGGTTTGTACAAATTACTGATACACATATTTCAACAGCTGGTCCATGGCGCCGAAACTTTGAGTTTGCTGTTGGCGAAGGCGTTGATGTTGTCAAACCGGCATTTATTGTCAATAACGGTGATGTTACTGACGGAAGTCCTGGCGAAAATATCTGGTGTACCGATGGACCACGCATTGAAGAGTGGGCGGCCTATCACGAAATGCTTGATTACGCGGGAATGGAGTATGGCTTCTATTATGACATTGCGGGGAACCATGATGCATACGGAGACAATGGTCTTGAAAACTGGACAGCAAACTCAGTTGTCGGACAAGGCGCGGGAACTCCGGCAGTCTACTGGACCGTCAACTTTAGTTACGGAAAATATCTCTTCCCTAACATTATGACAAGCTCAAATACTGGCAGACCGTGGGCACAAGACAGTGATGTAAAGGGGTTTATTATCCAGGCAGAAGCGGATGAATTACAACGCATCTTTACAAAACATAGTGATGCGGCTGTCATCTTTGCTCAAGGTCACCACGGACTCTATCAAACAAATGGATACAGCGACCTCGTTGCACCACTTTTTGAGGAGTTTGGCGTGCAATATTATCTTTACGGACACGCTCACGACCTTAACTATCGCTATCAAGGTGATGTTGCTGCGTGGCGAACGGATACTCTTGGACACGGCGACTCCAACAACTTTTCGGTTTTTGCCATCGACAACAATGTCATCAGTATGACCGCTGTTGATGCAAATGATGCGTGGCCACTCATTGTACCAACTGCACCAGCAACCTCAGCTTTCCCAAAAGCAAACGGAGATATGGAGCCAAATAGATACGCTCCAGTCGTTCCGCAATGTGACTACGCTCCAGTCCGCGCACTTGTTTTTGATTCAGAATTTGTTGCGAATGTCTCCTTTGATATTGATGGTGGCGATGAGATTGAGATGACTCAAAGCAATTATGAAGATGCTCTCTGGCTCGGATATTTTGACGCTACAGAGTACAACGCTGGAGAGTATAACCTTGCAATTACCGCAAATGGACGCACGCGAATAATCAAAATTATGATAAGTGATGATATGTGTGACATTGACCCAGGTGATGGTGATCAACCACTCGAAACACCTATTGTTGTTGCAGGAGATGATGAAATCCCTGAAACCGATCCTGTTGTCGATAACGATTCTGTCTCTTCGGATGAAGATTTTGAGGTTTCAGATGAAGATTCTGTAGCTCTCGCCGATGAAAGCACAACTACAGATGACGCACCAATTGTCGATGAAAGCGAAATAACAGACGACGATAGCAACTCTGCCTCAGATAACACACCAGCTGTTGATGACACCGAAAACAGTGATGAAGAGGCGACTACACCTCAGAAAAATGATGGTGGCTGCGCGCTCACACTAGTGTAAATCATCCCGTCCTCCTTTTTTTCTTTTGACAATTCGACTTTTTACGCAACCTCTATATACTCCTCCGTGGAGGAGTTATGATACTGAAACGAGTCTTTCTATTTTTATCTTTTTTGCTGATAGCGCCCACCCTCTTTGGCTCGGGAGCTGTCGTTGAAGAGAAGCGAAAAAAAGAGGCGGAAAGCGATACTATAAAAATCAGCGGATTCGTGCTTGAAAAAGGGACTCGAAAACCTCTCCAAAAACAGCTCTTTTTTATTAAAGAGAGTGGGCGTGAAGTCAGAACAGGAAAAGATGGCTCATTTGCCTTTTCTCTTCCACCAGGAAAGTGGACATTTTCATTTCCAATTATGGGCTACACTCCCTATGAAACAGCAATCATCGTCAAAAAAGGTGAAAAACTGACACTCACCTTTCGTCTCATCCCACTCGTCTACAATCCATACCGAATAGTTGTGCAGGCAAAAAGAAAGAAGGGAGCAGTCTCTGTTCAACGCCTCACTATTGAGGAGGCGATGGCAATCCCCGGAACAAACAGGGATGTTTTTGCCGCCGTTGCAAACCTTCCAGGAGTCAACTCAATCTCCGTATTTAACGGATATGGAACGGGGCTTATTATTCGAGGAAGCGCACCAGAAGACAGCATCAGAATGGTTGGTGATCAATCAATTCCAATGCTCTATCACTTTGGTGGATTAGAATCTGTCATTGAACCTGAACTTGTCAGCGGAATTGACTTCTTTGCTGGAGGATACCCCTCACAATATTTTAACGCACTTGGCGGTGTTATTCAAGTTGATTTGAGAAACCCTCGAAATGATAGATGGGGTGGATACGGAAACTTTAGCCTTCTCTCAACATCCTTTATGGTTGAAGGCCCAATCGGCAAAAAAGACTCGCTCGCCATCTCCTTTAAACGGGGAATGATCGATCTCTATCTTGCCATTGCCAACGAAACGGGAGCGATGGGAAACGCATTTGCATTTACCACATATCCAACCTATTACGATATGACAACAATCTATCGCCACGAATTTTCTCGGCGGAATGATTTGCGGATTATTACCATCGGTTCATGGGATGAGGTAAAGGCAAATTTTGATAACAACTCCTACAATCAGCAAGTTGGCTCAAGTGCATTGAGTAGAACGGCATTTATGCAGGTAATTGGTGAGTGGCGTTATCGTAAAAAAGGGTTTAAATCAATACTCTCCCCCTCTATTCAAGTGGTTGGAACAAAAAACAACATTGGCTCTGATCTCTATATCAACTCAACAGACTTCAGAGGTGTGATAAGTTATAAGTTCTCGAAAAAACTGGGGAAACATCATGAGATAAAAGCAGGTGTAAGGGCACTGTGGGGCGGATATAAACTCAACATCAGCGCCTTTGCCATTCCAAAAGAGGGTGATGTTACCTTTAATCCCCTTGACAGTGAGATGGTGGACCATTCAAAAGGATTCTATTGGTACCCAGGAATGTTTATTCAAGATAGAATGACCTATGGCGGCTTCACTGTTTTGCCAGGATTGAGCTTTATGATTGATCCACATAACAAGAAGATTTCGCTCGATCCTCGCATAACACTTCGCTATGATTTTAATAAAAAATGGGCATTAAAATCAGCTGGAGGCATCTATTCAAAAGTGGCAGCAAACGATGAATCGTATGAGCCATGGGGAACAGTCGGACTTGAACCAGAGCATGCATTGCATATCATTGGAGGCGTGGAATATCACCCAATTGAACAGATTGAAATTGATATTCAAGGGTGGTATAAAAACTTTTATAATATGATTGTCAGAAATGATTCGGATAACGCCTCAAGCTATAACAACTCAGGAAAAGGATACGCATACGGTTTTGAGGTACTGCTTCGCCATAAAGAGTCTGACCACTTTTTTGGCTGGATTTCATACAGTTTTGGTATTAGTCGCAGACTTGATGCACTTGGTATAAATGGTGCAGATCCAGAGTGGAGACCATTTGACAGCGATATCAATCACAATCTCACCGTTGTTGCCAGTTATAAGTTTAACGCATATTGGCAACTTGGCGCGCGTTTTCGTCTGATTGGACGAGATCCCTTTACTGATTTGACAAATAGTGACTATATTTATGACGCAGATAATGGCTTTTCAACACCTCTTCCAAACTCCCCTATCAACAATTCCGAACTCCCCTTCTACCATCAACTAGACATTAGACTTGATAAATTCTGGCTTTTTAATAAGTGGGTTTTAAGTACCTATATCGACATTCAAAATGTCTACTATCATAAAAACCCTATTGCCGTTGGATACTCTGCAGACTATTCAAAAAAAGTGTACACCTACTCTCTTCCACTTATGGTTTTCATCGGCATTAAAGGAGATTGGTAATGAAAAGAACTCTTTTGATTATACTCACACTACTTTTAGTCGTTGGCTGTAGTGATTCTATGCCACCATCCTATATTGTTGACGGCGCGCGACCACTTATGATGGTGATTACCCCACCGGATATCGCTCTTGAAGAGTCATTTTCAGCACAATTTTATATGGGTGGGCGTAAAATTAACCAACAAAGTGGACCAGAAGTCTATTGGTTCTCTCCTGACGCACCTCCTCTCCCCTACAATCAACCACTCGCAGGCACCGTAACAGAAGATTTGCTTGATAGTATTCCAGAAGGGAGCGGCATCAATGTTGACACACTACTTAACAACCTTGAAACTGTTGGCTATACCGATGTTCCACTCTTTGCCATCACAAAATTGACAGAAGAGATGAACGGTGGCGCAGATGCACGAAGTATTGCCATTCAAAAACGATTTAGATTACGAAAAAAACCAGTAACAAATCGAAAGTTTTACCAAAATCCCGAAATAGATTTAGTTATCTACTCCTATTATACAGATGGATATCAATCAAAAATGGTTACAGAATCGGGCGAAGTGATTGCATTCACCTCTAAAACCCTGCCCGATTACATCGGATTTCACTCGACAACAAAAATTATGGAGAGTGAATATGAAAAAGAGGGACTTCGTCTTGTCTGGCGATGGTTTTTCACCCCAGATAGAGAAGAAACCATTCAAGCAGTACCCATTGTCAGCTATGACGCGGAGGAAGGATCAAAAGTCTTTCCCGGTGGCGCAGATGCACTTGGCTACAGAGAGCCACATCTTCTCCTTTCACTTACTGATATCAAAGATGAACTAAAAAGTGGAGAAAAGGCAGAATATGATATCTATTTAACCGTGCAAGATAAAACACTAAACGGAGAGAGAGACGACTACCGATTTGGTGCCGATTTTTTCTTCATCACACTCAAAATAAACTAGGGAAATATGGGACGATTTACAAAAGAGACAGAGGGCCGCTATCACGGTGAAATCAATGTAACACCGCTTGTCGATATTATGCTGGTCTTACTTATTATCTTTATGCTTGTCAGTAGTTTTGTTGCGCAACAAGTAATTAAGGTTGATCTTCCAAAAGCGTCAACTGGCGCAAAAGATGAGAAAAAAAGTATTGCCGTTACCCTTTCAAAAGAGGGCGGCATCTTTTTAGATGGTACTAAATTAGAAAATATGGCAATTTTACGAACCAAAATAGAACAGAGAAAAGAAAATAATCCAAAATTGCAAGTCATTATTGCTGCCGATAGAAAGGTAGCGTATGGAAATATTGTTGATGTCATTGATTTAGTCAGAGAGCTTGGGATATATTCATTTGCCGTTAATGTTGAATATAAGGCAACAGAG
>JAGLDR010000091.1 GCA_023145475.1 bacterium | reverse complement strand
TCGTTCAGAGAAGAAAACTCCTCTTTTCTCATAATTGAAGGAAGAATCATCGCAACTTCGATTCGCTTGGCAACTTGCTCTGCACTCTCGTCTTCTATAAAATCAGCAAAAAGAGGAAGGGAAAAGAGTGAAGAGAGGAGGCTATCTATACTTTTCATCGCCTCTGTTGTTGTAACAGAAGTCGCAGCACATGACTGCAATCGTATCGCAAAAAATCTATCAACGATTTCAGGGGTAAAAAGGGCACGAACGCCACTACCTAAATCGCTATGCTTAACGGCACTCAACAGCTGATATGGATTAGAAAAAGAGTTATGCCCAACCTTGTCAAACAGAGCACTCCATGGATGCATTTCATCACTGAAAACCTGACGAAAAGAGGTGAAACAACGCTGCTCATATGGACCTATCATCCAATAAAATCCGTTTGTTATGATATCAACTACGGGTCTAATATACCACTGATGTGAAAGCAAATCCTCAAACAATAAAAATCCATCGGGACGATTAATGTGTACCTCATCAGCAATAAAAGCTGATGTCAAAGTATCAAATTTTTTATCTCGCTTCTGCACAGAGTGGGTAAGAACACCATCACAGGTAATTGCACTGTTGTTAAAGAGCACCAGTAGCCGCTTGCCACCACTACCATTTGTGTAGGCGATAACCGATTCATGCACGATATTATGTTCACGGCTATACATATCAAAAAGATTAAATTGAGAAACACCACTGAAAAGATACCGTTTTTTCATCAATGGAAAAATTCTCTCTTCGTGCTGGCGAACCAAATCCCAATTTATCTGCTCATTCCAGTATGAGCGACGATATTCCATTCCATACTTCTCTTTAAACCCTTCAACTTGACCATGCGCAAACATTGGCAAACCTGGCATTGTTATTAAAAGGAGTGTTGCTCCCAAACTTTTGTCACCATCTCCAAACTGATCAACGGTGCTGTCTTCATCAGGATTACTGAGAAAATTCACATATCGTTGCAAGACATCGGGGTCATATTCAAGAACACTTTTAAGAGCTTGTCTAAATTTCTCACCCTCTTCATCTTTAAGAAAGTTCATAAAGGCACTGTTATAAACGCGGTGCATCCCAAGTGAGCGGACAAAATAACTTTCCATCAACCAAAACGCCTCAGCAAGAAGCAAAGTCTCTGGTGATCGGTGCAATGCTTCATCCACAACAGAACGCCAAAATTCATAAGGCATCCCTCGAGAGAACTCCTCTTGCGTTTGAGAATATTCAGCGCGCGAAGGAATATCTCCGCCACTCCCTGGAGCAGGAAACCAAAGACGATGAAAGTGCCGTTTTGTGAGTGTCATTGCCGCATCAAACCGAATGACAGAAAAGAGTGACGCAACATGAAAGATGGTCTCTTTCACTGCATATCGAACGGCCTCATCGGTAAAATTAAGTTGTGCCGTATCATTCCACGGCATGGTTGTGCCGTCATTCCCATGATATATGTAGCGAACTCGTCCGGTGTTGTGTTCGTGGTAGCGAAATACAACGGCGGCATCACTATCATTCCAATATCCATCTTCAATCTGAATCGTAATTCCATCTCTGCGACTTAAATCTGGCCCCGTAAACGAATAGTCAAAAGGAAGGTCGTCCCGTTGAATAAACCAATCAGGATGGTCATAAATCCAGTCAGAATCAATTGCGGTATGATTTGGAACCATATCTCCCGCCAATCGTATTCCATATTTCTCTGCTTTCTCAGCAAATTTGTGAAGAGCGGTGTTCCCTCCAAGTTCCTCTGCAATATCATAGCGAATGAGGCTGTATGCACTTGCTTCTGCCTCACTATTCCCGCGGATTCGCTTGATATTTTTACTCGCAAGACTTCTCTCCCAGACACCTATTAACCAGAGGGTGTTAAAACCTCTTGACGACATCTTTTCTAACTCATCTTCAGGTATTTCATCGAGTCGAGAAATCGAACGATTGTACCGTTTTGAAAGCTGGTCTAACCAGACAAAACAGTTTTTTGCCATCATAACAGCGCGAGGCATCCAATCGGTATCTGTGGTATAAATTTCTTCAGTAATTTCACCTGCGTCAGCAGGCAAAGAGAAGTCAGGAACAAGTGTTGGCCCAGGACCTGCAGGAAAAACAGGCCGGCACTCTTCTCGAATAAAGTCAGAGCCTTGCACAACTGAACGCATAAAATCAGGTGGTAACAAAGCACCCCATTTTTCTGAAATATAGGCAAGTTGCCTGTCTAAATTTGTTGGATGCTCTACAAACGGCTCGCGTAATAATGCAAGCACTGTTTTATCTGGCATCAACGGAAGCGGTTTATCAAAATCGTCCATTGAAAAGAGGCGATGAGTCTGCAACACGAGGCTATCTGGAGCCAAAAGAAAGTGAAGCTCTTGTAGTGCCTGATTTTCACGAAACAGCATCGCAATCAATACTTCATACTCAATATGTTGGAGGCAATCAGAAAAAGAACCAACACGCATCTCATCAGTAAATAACTTTTTTAGAGGAGGAGAGTTTTGTGGCACAACATCACTCTTTTTCAACAACATCAACATTGCATTGTGCATTAACGCACTTGCATAAAGCACTCCAGAGGAGAGTGGTTTTTTCTCTGTTGCAAAATGGTTTGAAAGCGACCTCGCCGCCGCAATATTTGGCAGAAGACAACGACCACACGCATCAAAATGAGAATCTAATACTGTGTGATGCTCTTTTGCAACAGAAGCAGCAACAAAAAAAGAGGGAGTTCTATTCATTTCACACCTATGACATCAAGGCTTGTTTAACAAGTTTCGCCGCCGATTTGCCATCATACAAGCCAGCATATTTCTTTTGAAGTTGGCCCATTACTGCACCCATCACCTTCATTGATTTTTCAGGCAACTCTTCAACAATTGCTTGAATTGCTTTTACAAGCTCGTCTTCACTCATCTGTTTTGGAAGATAGCGAACAAGCCACTCTTTCTCTTGTTCTTCACCTGCTGCATCACTCTCTTGCTCTCTCTTTATCTTGATAATTTCCTCAACATTTTGTAGAAACTTTTTAATAATCTTCAGTGTCTCTTCTTTGGTCGTCTCACGATTTCCATCGTTCTTTCCAACCATGGTTATCTCTGATACCAGCGTTGATAAAAGTGCTGCTTCTGCACTCCTTTTCTCTTTTCGTGCTGTCAACCAATCTTTACGAATCTGAGCTATCATTTTCATCCCCCATTGCGAAGTTCACGCCATTATATACGATGGAGTGAATGATACAATTTTTCTTAGTTGGAAATAAGATTTTGTATGGTTTATTAAAAGACGAATGGGATTCTAGTGGAGAGAAGTCTTTATCTTCCGAATTTCTTTAATAGAAAGTTTGGTGACTCGTGCAATAAATTCCACATCGGCGCCTTCAAGAAGCATCTGTTTTGCAACAGTATATACTCCTTTCTCCATACCTTCACGATATCCATCTTTTTTCCATATTTCTGCAACATTCATTGTACCTAATGTGCTCATGACGACCTCCTCATCCATATCACTCTCTTTTATTAGACGCTTTATCTCTTCAAAGTCAAGGTTTTGAGTTTGTGCAAGATAGGTGAAAACAAGCATTAAGTGGTCCGTATTATTGTTTATTATAGCCACTGCCAAAAGCTCATCAACTGCTTTCTTTAGAGCTTTGCTATCTCGTCTAAATGCCTCACGAAAGAGTATCAGATGCAATACTAGCTCTCTATTCATCTGTCCGCGATCTTCAATTGTTGGTCGCCACTCTACTGTATCAAAGAGTGTGTAGGAAAAAGATAGAAGATGGTGTTTCAGCTCCGCGCCACAGCAAAACAGTTCTGAAAACTCTGTTGGTACTTTCCATTTTCCAGAACCGTGATAAAATACAAGCGGAAAAATCGGACGAAAACAGACTTTCTTCCGCTCTCTTTTTGCTCTTTCTACATCTTCTCCCCACATTGCGACCATATAAGAAAGGAGTTGATAAAATATGCGTGAATGTTGCTCTGTTTTGTGTTCAAACAGCACATATACTTCAGCAGGTGTTCCGCTATTTTTCAATATTGTTTTGATGACAAGGTCTGAATAGAGTTTTTTGTATCGTTTTTTATCATGATGAACTGGAGAGACGACTTCAATATGAGAAAAATCAATTCTGCTTGATATTTCAGTTGGCAGTTTTGCTTTGAGAAAATCTCTTGCATTTTTCACATCAGACATTGTTGCAAGAAAAAACTGATCATGCAGTTGGGGAATTATTTTTTTATGTGGCATTTGACACCTCCCGCTTTTTTAGATATCACGCACGGTTACTATCGATTGCTTTCAAAATAAAAACAAGGAGAAAATGCAGAATTAACACAAAACTAACACAACCTCCTGTTTGGTGACATTTTTATGACAATTTCTATCCTAAGACGGAAGTTTCATATAGATGGCTGTGATGGGAGCGAAGGAAAGCGTATTAATCTATCTTACTATCAGTGATATTAATTAAGGCGCGTAAACTCAGCTCTTCTATTTTCGTCCCATGCACTTTCAGAGTGTCCTGTGTCAGCTGGACGCTCTTCACCGTATGATATGATGCGCAATCGGTTGCGTGCGATGCCGAGTTGAATCAGTTTATTCATAACTTCTCTTGCTCGGTTTTCGCCTAGAGACATATTGTAATCTATGCTGCCTCGTTCATCTGCGTGTCCTTCAATTTGCAGTGAAATCTCTTCAAAATTGCTCAGCCAGCGTGAAACTCGTTCAACAAGTTCCATATCTTCAGCCCGAATAGCAGATTCATTAAACTCAAAGTGAATGATTGGCAACTCCATATTTGGATCACTTGCCGGATCTGCCACCTCTTCGGCTACATCATCGCCTGCACCATCTGAATCATCCTCCTCTTTTTTAGGCATACATTCGTCTGGATGGCTTCTGTAGTACTCTGCAACTGCATCTGACTTCTCTTTGACTGCAAGAAAAAGCTCTTTAGCTTTTTCATACTCCTTGTTATTAATTGCTTCCCTTGCCTGTTTCAAAAGCGCTTCAGCGGCAAGATAGTTCTCTTTGTCACAATCTTTACCAATGGCAGCATTGCGGAAAGCCTTTTCAGCCAACAGTCGTTCTTGTTCTGGTGGATCCATCGAGCAAGATGAAAAAAGAATTGATGCAAAAGCAACTAACAAAACAATAAAAATCGATTTTCTCATAGCGACACCTTCGTATATATGTTTAATATTTTTCATTTTTTCGCTCCGTTATTTTTAGGCACTGGAGACCATGCAGGAGTTATTATATTACCAAATCCCACAAAAATCTTCTCCTGTTTTTTACCATCTAATGTTGAAAGAAAAAGTCCGGTCCTTCCCAATCTATCCGAAGTAAAAAGAAGAAGCCGCCCATCTGGAGAGAAGCTAGGATTTTCGTTTCGGCCTTGGTTTTGAGTCAAGCGACTAATTGATCCAGAGGGAATATCATAAAGAAAGAGGTCAAATTGATATTTTTCATCTCGACCAGAAAAGACAATTGATTTTCCGCTTGGACTATAATCAGGATCTTGATTGTAGCGCCCTTGTTTTGTCAGCCGCTCAACACGAGTCGGATTGTTAACCGAAAGACGGTAGATGTGGGGCAATCCACTCCGGTTTGAGACAAAAGAGATATACTGACCATCAGGCGAGAAAGAGGGTGCAGTATCAATTGCAATACTGCGCGTCAATCTTTTGACTTTGCGACTCTTAAGATTCATCAAATAAAGCTCAGCATTTCCATCTTTACTCAATCGCAGAACAATATTTTTACCATCAGGAGAGGATGAAACGCTCGAATTGAGACCAGGAAATGATGACATCAGTTGTTTTTTCCCCGTTGCAATGGTAACAGCGTAAAGATAAGGGGCACCCGTCACATAGGAGGTGTAAAAAATCTTTTTACCATCATACGACCACGCAGGCAATGAAAGAATACTTTTCCCTGAGACTAAAGTTTTTTGATTTCCCGCATCAAAATCGGCAAGAATCAATTGGTATAACATCCCATCTTTTTTCTGCTTTTTACTGATAAAAACTATCTTGCTATCAAAAAAGGTTAACTGTTCCTTCGTGAGCAAGAAGACAACCTCTTTAACAAAAGAGTGAATTGAACGCTGAATAGCACCAGGTGAACCTTTGTAGACTTTTGCAATCCGAGATTTTCCCGTTGCAACATCAAAAAAGACCAATTTCAGCTCTACCTTATCTTTCACCGTTATAAAACCTTTTACAACACCTTGCGCTCCCACTTGTGTCCAGGCAGGAAGAACCAACTTCGTCACAGGTGTCTCTTTTTTGTTCAGATAGGAGCGGGGATCAAGCACGGTGAAAAATCCTGAAAGATTTAAATCACGACGAACAACAATCGAAAGCTTTTTTGCTAACTTGTCACCTTTTGAAGATTTTGCGACAATGTTAGGAGCCCCAATCTTGTAATCACTTATCTGTCCTTCTGTTACTTCTACTTTAAACTGGGCTGATAAGCCAAGCGTAAAAAACAACAAAAGAAGAGTTGTTATCCAGCGGTAAATGGACATTCAAATCCCTCCTTAAGAATTATCTTTTTCAATTTTTTATCTGTCGGCAGAGGCAACTTCCCCGTCTTGTTCAATGCCTCTAAAATAGAGTTATCAAATAGAGAATTACCCGATTTTGTTGCAATCGATATGTTATATACTTCACCTGAAAAGGTAATCCGGAAAAAGACGATGGACTGCAACGACTGCAAATCCTCTTTCGATATCAGCGATGGAATATTCCAATTTGAACGAATAATTCGTGACACCTTTCTTGCATAGAGATTCCCTTTTGCCGCAAGAGTTGGATCTGTTACATCTCCATCTTTTGCCCCATCTTTGTGCCCTTCATCACTCTCTTCTGCACGCGCGTCTTTTTCTATCTCTTTCATTGCTCCTGCAAGCAGGTTTTCTAAAGATTTCTTCTTTTCAGGAACTTTAGTCTTCGGTTTTTCTAGCTTTTTCTTTACAATCTTCTTCTTTTTCAGCGTGTTACCCTTATCTTTTATTTTATTTTTCACAACTGGCTGCGTCTTTTTCACAATACGAGGAAGCAACCGTTTTTCTCTCTTTTTTCCAAACTTTACCAATTTTGCTTGTACTGAGTGAAAGACAATACGAGGTTGACTTTCAATCCATGCACCAAGGGCAAGCAAGATTAAAAACAGAAGAACATGAACGCCCAAGCTCCCTGAAAAGAAACGAAGCACTCTCTTTTTTTCCGCATCATTTCTGCTGTCAGAAAAAATAAAAGTTTTCATCAACGCTCCTCTATTGGCTCGGTTACAAGGTTAATACTCGAAACGCCCGCTTTTTTTATAATCGCCATAACTCGAACAACAAATCCGTATGACAAATCTTTCCCGGCATAGAGATAAAGCTCTTTCGTTTTTTGCAACTTTTCGTTGTGTTTCAGCTTCTCTTCAAGCTTTTTTATCTTCACCTCAATCTTTCCAATAAATATCACTGGCTTGCGCCCTTTTCGTCCCTCAATAACTCGAACAATAAACTTATCTTTTGGACTTTCAATTGGCACTGTCTCCGTCTGAGGAAGGTCCAAATCAACCCCCTGCTCAATCATTGGAGCTGCTACCATAAAGATAATGAGCAAGATAAAAACAATATCCACCATCGGTGTAATATTAATCTCTGCCATCATCTTTTTTCTGTTGCCTCTGCCAAATTGCATCAGACAAAACTCCGTTTTATATAGTTAAGGAAATCAGCAATAATATTAGTTGATTCACTGTCAAATCGCTGTAAAACACTATTGAAATAGTTATAAAAAATGGCTGCGGGAATTGCAGCTATCAACCCAAAAGCTGTTGTTACCAACGCTTCAGAGAGGCTCGGAGCAATTGTCCCAAGTGTGGCACTTCCTGTCTTTCCAATTTCATGAAAGGCATTCATAATGCCCCACACTGTCCCAAAAAGACCAACAAATGGAGAAGCCGTCGCAGTCGTAGCAAGAATAGGAAGATAGTTCTCAAGCAGCTGCATCATTGTCTGATTCTCTCTGCGCATTGCCCGCTCAATATTTGCGGTGAGCTCTTCTACCTTTACCCCTTTCAGTTCTGCGCCTCGCTCTTCCCATGCAAGTTTTGTGTCGGTGAACTCAGTGTATCCCGCTCTGAAAACCAGTGCAATCGGAGAGTCTTTGTACTTATCACTCTGTTCAAAAACTTCACGATAATTCATATTCTTCCAAAAAATAGCGACAAACTTTTCTGTTGCTTTCACTGCTTTTCGATAGATATAAATTTTATATCCAATGACTCCCCAGCAAAGCCCACTTGCAATCACAAGCCCTAACAGAATCATATTCACAATAAAAGTCGAATTTTTAACAACTTCAACAATATCAACCGTTCCAACGGCGACATTTGATAGTGCAATCAGTGACGAATACATATGCTCTCCTCTACGCTACAATACAGTAATAATATCTACAATCCCTAATCGACATCAACAAACATTGGCTCCCGCTTTTGAAGAAAGGCATCAATAACACCTTTGGTCGCCGCAGTTAAATTAACAAATTGGAGTCCCATACCTGGATCGACATCTCCTTTTGCAAAAGTGTCAGCGTTTTTAATCCACCGAACAATCGCCTCTACCTCTATTTTTGTCCCAGCAATATCAAGGTTAATTTTGACTGATGAACCGATAGGATATGTCTGATGGGTTGCAACAAAAACACCACCTTCGCTAATATCCTGTGTGAACCCCGCATAAAAAGTATGTGCTGTTGTTCCTGTTATAGAAAAATCAACAGCAATTTCAGACACATGACGCTTTAACGAACGCTGCTCTTTAAAAACAACATCATTCTTTTCTCGCCTATCTGAATCAAAAACAGTAATACCCATTAATAACTCCTCCAAAAAGTACTCCCTTATTGTATTGATAGAGAGAGAAAACTCAAATATTAGACTACTTAAATATTTATGCGTTTCTTATCTTGACTTATTTGTATCGATATGTATTGATATTATTGTTTTTATTAACTGACTGACTGCGGGGTTCCTGTGAAGAGACATTTATTATTCTTTATACTCCTTTTCTCTATGATTGGATGCAAATCACTATTTCCTAAAATTACCACACCACCCAAATCGCTTCCATCTGGCCTCACATTAGTCAACACACCACCTGCAGAAAAATATCCCGAAGACTCTGCTATTATTTTATACGAATCAATCGAAGGCGATGTTGACTATCTTGTTGGCGTAGGACTCAAACAGTATAAGACGGTACATCGAGTATGGAAAGTATTTAAAAATATTGAACTTTTTGCAGATATTTTTGATGCATTCCCTGAAGATGCCATCATCGAATCTTTCTATGCGCGCACTATCACGCCCGACGGGAGAGAGATTATACTAAACAAATCAGACTTTTTTGTTGAAAAATCCGAACGAATCAGCACCGACTATCAAAACGCACACAAAGAGATTCGCTTTTTACTCCCTTCAATTGAAAAAGGGTCGATTATTGAATATCACTATACTATCGTAACTGACGGTGGCAATAGTGGTGTCATGTGGTGGATTCAATCATACTATCCAAAACTTGAAACGCACCTTCATGTGAGACTTCCAAAATGGATAATTGATGAAAAGAGCTACGGATGGAGTTGGCAACATAAGATTTACAACTACAAAGGCGTTATTTCAGAAAAACCTGTTGATGAATTTGGAGACAGCGGTGATAGAATTTTTCATTGGCACGCTACCAATGTTCCTGCATACAGAAGCGAGCTTCTTGAAGGAGAAGAAACCAGAAACCGTGGATATATGCGACTAAAAGTTGGTGGATACAGTAACTGGAAAAAGATGTCGTACAAATTTTATGACTACAATATTAAAGAGCTTCTCGAACCAAATGAAACGATAAGAAAAAAGGCTCTTGAATTGACTAAAGATGCAAAAACAGAAGAAGAGAAGATAAAAGCTATTTACTATTTTGTCAGACGATTTAGTTATGATAAATACCAAAACAGATATGGACACGGACACCTCCCAAACGAGCCTGAGACTATCCTAGAAAGAGGGTATGGCGACTGTAAAGATCAAGCGATTCTCATTGTAGCACTCCTCAGGGAGCTTGATATTGACGCATTTGCCGCACTCATTGGAGCCGGTGACGACAGTGATATTGATGAAGATTTTCAGATTGATTATTTTAACCATCTTATCGCCTATGTTAAAACCAAAGATGGCAAAGATATTTGGCTTGATCCAACCTTTTCGACCTGTCCATATGGCGTTGTCTCATCTTTTTGTGATGATAGAATTTCAGTCATTGCAGCAGAGAAAGGAACACTGAAACCTGTTGTCAAAAGAACGCCAAAAGTAACTCCAGCAGTAACAGGAAAAGAGGTCTATAAACTCAACATCACTGTTGCACCAGACAAAACAGTCGCTACAAGCGTCCAAATCAATGCGTTTGGCGAAGAGGCAGGAAGAAGAATGTGGGCATTTCAACTTATAACGGAAGACAAAGAGATAAAGCAATACTGCCGTCAAGAAATTAGCCCAAACTACTTCAATGGAAAGCTTGCTATCAACGGTGCTATTACCGATTCAAAGCACAATAATCCAGAACAAAAAGAGGATAACTATGAATTCTCTTTCAATGCCAAACTCGATCTCCTAAAAGAGCAAAATGGCCTCTACTATCTTGATTTCTTTCCACTTAATCAAGAGTACGCAGATGGAGCTGGCTTTATTGAAGATAATAATAAAGAGGGGAAAAAACGAGAACACAACCTTCATTGGCCCTCTCTTTTCAGAAAAGAGATTGAGATTACTATCAACTATCCTGAAGATATGAAAGTTAAAACTCTTCCTGAGAACAAAAAACTAAAACTCACTGATAATGCAACATTCTCGCTGACAATGAACAAAGAATCACAGGGCATAATTAAAGCAACGGTTATCTTTAGCCTTCACAAAAAAGTTTTATTAAAAGAAGACTACGAGAAGGTAAAAACTTTTTATACTGAAATGGCAAAAGCACTCGCAGAGAATCTTGTCTTTGAATCTATCTCATCGCAACCTGCACCTAGTGAAACAGAGCAGGAAACACCTGAAACAGCAACAGAAGGAGCGTCATTATGATAAAGAAAACCATAACAATCTTCATAGTTATACTCTCTCTCTTTATAGCTATTTCCTGTTCTCCAACGCTTGTCAATCTACAAAAAATCGAGAAAAAACTAGACCAAACAGTAGTTGACAAAAACCCGCTCTATCTAAAATATAAAAAACAGTACATGACCATTCAACTCTATGATGTCGAAGAATACAAGGTGGACTATAGTGAAAAAGAAGGTTTTACCGTCGAGAGAAAACTACACCAAAGATATAGAATTGTAAAAGGAAAGAAG
Source organism: bacterium (assembly GCA_023145475.1). Taxonomy (GTDB): domain Bacteria; phylum UBP6; class UBA1177; order UBA1177; family JAGLDR01; genus JAGLDR01. The sequence goes on along the minus strand of JAGLDR010000091.1, from coordinate 6,033 downwards.
TTCTCTCATAAGATATATGTTGATGAGAATGCTCAAATACTCTCACTCTCTGCACGCACGATTAAAAGTGATGGAGAAGTTATAAATCTCGATATGGACAACATCTTTATTGAGGAGATTCAAGAAGATACAACAGAAGACAGTCGCACTCAAAAAACGGTAAAATACAATTTTCAAGATGTAGATGATGGCGTGACAGTCGAGCTTATTCTGAAAATAAAAAAGTCGTATAAAACCCCAAACTATTTTCAGAGAGGTACAAATATAAATACCTCTGCGTATCCTGTACTCTTCTCTAGTTTAGCATTTAATATCCCTTCAAAACTTGTAAACAATGAAGGGAGCACAATGCAGACCCGTTATGCAACATATGGCGATACAAAATTTATTTTTAACAAATCAGAAAAAAGCGTCGGGGAAGAGAAGAGAACAACATTTGGCTGGACAGCAAAAAATCTCCCCGCATTTGAAGATGAACCTGATATGGTCTGCGACGATTGCCATCGCAGCTGGATTCATTTTGAAATCACCCCATGGAAAAATTGGAAAGAGATGTCAAAAGAGCTTTATAATCTCTATTTTGCAAACACTTTTGTCTCCTCAGAAACAATAAAAGCAAAAGCAAAAACCCTCACAAAAGGCATTTCAGATGAAAAAATAAAGATAAAAAGGATTGCAAACTTTGTACAATCTATGTTTAGTGACAGCTATCATATTATCCATTTTTATAGGTTGCAATCTCCAGAGTCAGTGTTACGAAGAGGATATGGGAACGACAAAGAGCGCGGCGCACTTCTTGTCTCACTTCTGAGAGCTGCCGGCATTACTGCACACCCAGCATTTGTCAGAAGCCTCTACAGCATTCCACTGAGCACGACTGTAATGCCCAACAGCTTTGACGATATTTTTGTCTATTGCAAAACTGCAAGTGGTGAAGAAATCTGGGTAGACCCAACCCTCTTTCCGAGTGAAAATAATGCAATGGGTGGAGGATATCAAAACCAAAAGGCTCTTCTTATCACAAAAGATGGTGCTGAATCACTTCGGACAACACCAAAAACTCTAGCAAAAGAAAATAAAGCTGACATAAAAGTTTTATATACCATTGACTCTACTCTCAAACTGAAGACAAGCGTTGAAGAAGAAAATTCCGGATTATGGGCCTCTGTTAGCAAAGAATACCATGCAACTTCTCATCAGAATCAAATAGCAAGAGATGCTGCTAACACATTGAAAGATGGCTATTTTAACGGAATCTGGGGAGCAAATGGAGGGGTCAGTAAGATTGCACCGATTAGTGAAAAGAAGAAGTCAACCGTAACAACCTCTTTTCAGGCAGATATTGCAGCTTTCAGACCATCACTCTATGAGAAAAATGAATATACACTTGATACAACGCCAGTAAAAATAGATCGTTTTATCACCTGTCCAAATATAGCAAACACCACTCGGAAATATCCACTCGATTTAGGAACACTCCCTTTTGTTTCAACAATAACAAGTGAAATCACCTATCCAACAAATCTATTAGAAGTTGTTTCACTCCCTCAAAAGCAGAGCATTATGCTTGGCAAGAACGGTCTTTTATTCACCTTTGTTGTTGAAGAAAAAACTCCAGGTCATATTGTTGCAACGCTTCATTTCGAACAAAATGCAACAGAGATTGCGCCAGAGAAATATCAAGAGGCAAAAAAATTCTATAACACCCTGAATCACGCCTTCCTCAGTCAAATCAAATTTAAGAAAAAGTAGACTCAACAGCCACTCCGTGTATACTTCTTTTTCCTCGAATATCGAGGAAGAGAGGGAGAAGCAGATGAAATATCTTGTAACATCAGCGTTACCATACGCAAACGGACCGATTCACCTTGGACACATTGCAGGAGCGTATCTTCCAGCAGATATCTATGTCCGATTCTTGAGAAATAGCGGAGAGGAGGCTCTCTTTATCTGCGGAACAGATGAACACGGTGTTCCTATCACTCTCAATGCCGAATCTCAAGGAATTAATCCAGAGGATGTCATCAAAGAAAACCATAGAGTAATCCAAGAAGGTTTTGATAAAATAGACATTAATTTTGACATATTCTCTGGCACGCACAACGATACGCACGCCGCAATGTCTCAACACTTTTTTACCAAATTGTCTGAAAATGGATTTATCCATGAAAAAGAGATAGAGCAACTCTACTGCGAACACGACAAGATGTTTTTGCCTGACCGTTATGTCGAAGGTATCTGTCCACTCTGCGGATACGATGGTGCACGAGGTGACCAGTGCGACAAATGTGGAAATGCACTAAATACTCTCGATCTCAAAGAGCCTAAATGTAAAATATGCAGTGCAACACCTATCGTCAGAACCTCAAAACATTGGTTTTTGGCACTTGATAAACTGCAAAGTCGCCTTGAAGAGTGGCTAGAGAGCAAAAAAGGGTGGAAATCAAATGTCAAAGCATTTGTAAAACAGTGGTTTGAACGCGGTTTAGAGCCGCGAGGAATCACCAGAGATTTATCTTGGGGCGTTCCTGTTCCTGTTGAAGGAGCGGATGGAAAGGTGTTATATGTTTGGTTTGACGCACCTATTGGCTATCTCTCTTTTACAAAGATGTTGCTTGATGAGCAGGGAAAACAGTGGGAAGAGTGGTGGAAAGGCGGCGATGATGTCTCTCTTGTTCACTTTATAGGCAAAGACAATATCGTATTCCACGCCATTATTTGGCCAGCTATGCTCATGGGCGTTGATGAAGGACTTAAACTTCCTGATGAAATTCCTGCAAATGAATTTCTCAATCTCGAAGGCGATAAAATCAGTACAAGTCGAAATTACGCCATCTGGGTGCATGAATTCTTAGAGTCGTTTGATTCGGATATCGTCCGTTTTTATCTTGCTCGTATTGCACCTGAAACTAAAGATGCAGATTTTTCGTTTGATGGCTTTAAAACCAGTGTCAACAGTGAACTTTCAGCAACATACGGAAACTTTGTCAACAGAAACCTCGCCTTTATTAATAAGTTCTTTGATGGTGAATTAACCGGGGAATTTGAAGATGATAAAGCTGACGATGAACTCTGGACAAGCGTCAATAGTGAAATTGATATCATCTTAGAGAGCTATAAAACATTTAATGTTCGCGACGCACTTTTTCACACGATGGAAATTGGACGAATTGCAAATAAATACTTTGACACAATGGCACCATGGGCACTCAGAAAAGAGAACAAAGCTCGCTGTAGACAAGTTCTTCTGAACTGTGTCAATCTGATTGATACCATTGCCGTCTTAATGGATCCTATTACACCAAAATCAACTGCAAAAGTAATGGCAATGCTTGGACAAAATGGAGAAATTTCATTTGCAGATGTTAAAACTCGCCGAATCGGAGAAAACTTTAAAATAGCTGCCGATGTTGAAATTCTGTTTCATCAAATTGATCAAGATAGTATCGACGCAGAAAAAAAGAAGTTAGACAACTAAACTCTCAAGCTAATCTCTTCTCTCAAAACGAGGCTCAAGTGGCGTCACCGTCACAAAGCCCTCTTGAATAAGATTGCAGTCACTGCCTGGAATATCAACAAACTTCAATTGATTTCCACCAATCCAGATATACTCTCGCCCTCGTGGATCGCGCCTCTTTTCAACTCCACTGCCATAGAGTCTCTGCCCAAGTGTCGCATAACGAATCTGCGGTGTGGTGCTAGAGACTAACGCTGCAATAGGAATGTTAACATTATATAAAAAGGGAGAGTCACTATCACGCTCTCGCTCTTCTATAAATGGAATAACACTCTCGATTAATAGTTTTGCAGCAAGGGTGAAAAACCTCTCTTCATCTGGTGGAAATCGCCCATCTGAAAAAAGTGAAACAGCAAGAGAAGATATTCCAAACGAGAATCCTTCATGCGCTGCGGCAACTGTCCCTGAATAAATCAAATCGTTGCCTAAATTTCCACCTCGGTTGATTCCAGAGATAACCATCGTTGGCTTCTCTGTTTCACTCATACCAATGAAAACAGCATCAGTCGGAGTACCATCAATAGTTATTCCATCCTCTATTTTCTTAATTCGCAGAGGTCGGTGAAGCGTAATAGCATGACTTGCTCCACTCTGTTCAGCAAGAGGAGCAGATATAAAAAATGGGGTGCGCTGAGAACGCAAAAAAATTGCAAGCGCTTGTAAACCAACGGCATCAAAACCGTCGTCATTTGTCAGAAAAAGTAGTTTTTGAGTGTTCACCTAAACAACCGAAAAAAGCAGTCGAAACTACTTTTTTTGGCCATTCAAACGATCTTTCAAAACTTGACTATGATGAAAAGTTGCAACCTTTCTTGGCTCAATCATAATAGATTCGCCAGTCTTTGGATTGCGTCCCTTTCTCTCTTTTTTCTCTTTAACAAAGAATTTTCCAAATCCAGAAACTTGGACTTCGCCATCTTTTACGAGGGCATTCTTCATCTCTTCAAAGAACATGTCAACTAAATCAGTTGCACGCTTCTTGTCAAGTTTCATATTCTCATAGACGATGTCTGCAAGTTCAACTTTAGTGATACTCATAATTACCCTCCTATTTGGCCGCTGCCTGTACTGTTTCTACAACCTTTTTAAATGCATTTGGATCTTCCATTGCAAGGTGCGCAAGCACTTTGCGATCCATAATAATCTCAGCCTTGTTCAACATATTAATGAATCTGCTGTATGAAATTCCATACTCACGAACAGCTGCATTAATTCTGGTAATCCAAAGTCTGCGAAAATCACGCTTTTTTAACTTTCTGTGAGCATAAGCATATGCCATTCCACGCTCAACAGTCTCTTTAGCAATGCGAAATGTCTTTGATCGTGACTGATAATATCCCTTCGCTTGCTTTAGGATGTTTTTGCGCCTTCTACGGGCTTTAACCCCTCTTTTTACTCTCATCTTTCTTCACTCCTCTCAGAAATAGGGCAACAACTTCTTCAGTTGCGCCAAATTGTCTTTGTCTACCATTACGCCCTTTCTTAAATTTCTTTTCCGTTTACGGGTCTTCTTGGTAAGAATGTGGCTTTTAAACGGATGCCATCTCTTAATTTTACCGCTACCTGTCTTTTTAAAACGCTTTGCAGCAGCTCTATTAGTTTTCATTTTCGGCATGACAATTCTCCTTAATTCTTGGGTGTCAGCATCATTATCATTCGTCTATTCTTAACGATTGGATCTAATTCTATCTGAAGTTCATCCTTTCCACCTAACTCTTCTGCAATCTTTTTAAGATTGAGCACAGCATTAGCAGAAAACATAACCTCACGCCCTCTAAAAAATACGGTAAACTTCACTTTATTGCCTTCAGCGAGAAACTTTTTCGCATGGCGAATTTTTGTAGCAACATCATGTGAATCCGTATTTGGACGAATTTTCAACTCTTTTATTTCAACAATAACCTGATTTTTCTTTGCTCGTTTTGCCTTTTTCTTCATCTTGTAGAGATGCTTACCATAATCCATAATCTTACAGACTACTGGTTTTGCCATTGGAGATACGCAGACCAAATCAAGACCCCATTCGCGCGCTTTTGCCAACGCTTCAGCCTTAGTTATAACACCAAGCATCCCGCCTTCTGGATCGATTACACGCATTTCAGGAAATCTTATGCCGTCGTTGATTAAAGACCCTGAGTCGTTCTTTTTTCCTTCTTGTGATCGGTCGTCACGCATCAATAATACTCTCCACCTCTGTTATCATCATCTACTAACTGCAGGAAATCATCAAGTGGCATCTCTCGTTGCTCACCGCCCCGCATACGAACAGTTACCGTCTCAAGTTCCAACTCATTGTCACCAATAACGATGACATACGGAACTTTTGCAAGCACCTGCTCCCTCACCTTATACCCGATTTTTTCATTTCGTCCATCTATTTCGACACGAATTGATTTTTCTCTCAATAAAGAGGCACATTTTCGTGCAATATCTATATGTCTATCCGCCACAGGAATCAGAGAAACTTGCACTGGAGAGAGCCAAATAGGAAAGGCACCTTTGAAGTGCTCAATCAA
>JAGLDR010000090.1 GCA_023145475.1 bacterium | reverse complement strand
TTACGCATTAAAACCTCACTCTATCTTCTTCACTATCATTTTTATTGTATCAGTTGCATGAAGAATTACAAGGAGTAATCAAAATAACTGACTCTGACTCCCGTTCCATCGGCGAAATAGCCAAACTGTCCAGAAACCGGACACAATGACATTGACAATTGTGAACCGCTGCAAAAGCTGATTAGAAAAATTATTTTGAATCTTATTACCACTAAAAACAGCAGATAATAATTTCTCAGGTTTTTTTGAGGATAGGTGTAAAAACACCTTTTTCTAGAGGGTCAAATCGGTGTATAAAAAAACTCCTTTTTAGAGTGATTTTTCCTTGACATCGGGGGTACTAATTCATATCTTACATTGCGTTTGTAAAATTGAACGCGTGCGTGTTTATATATCACGAGGTAAAACAGATGTTGTTTAAGAGGTTTCTTTCTTCTCTCATTGTTGGTTCGCTGTTCTGGGCATTGCTCAGCTGGCCACTTGATCTACAAAAAGCAGTGGTAGGAGCGGTAGTGGTTCTCATTATCTCCGCTATCTTTGTTGGTAGCAGGCAGTGCTTTAGTGATTTCCGATATACGCCGGCGGCTTTTGGCCATGCGTTTATCTACATTTTTGTCTTTTTGTGGGCGCTTATCAAGTCAAATCTTGATGTTGCTCGCCGCGTTGTCTCTCCTTCACTTCCTATCAATCCTGGAATTGTTGTTGTGAAGACCAAACTAAAGACCAAACTTGGCCGATTTATGCTTGCAAATAGCATTACATTGACGCCAGGAACTTTGACTGTCGATACTGACGGCGACACTTTTTACATCCACTGGATTGATGTAGCGTCGACAGATATTGATAAGGCAACTCAAGATATCGTTTCTAATTTTGAAAAACATCTGGAGGCTATGTATGGCTAACTTACTGTTTGAGATTACGATAGTAATTGCAGGATTTGCTGTTCTTCTATCGTTATATCGTTTTTTTCGTGGTCCAAAAGTCGTTGATCGCGTTGTCGCATTTGATACGATGACAATTATCTCGATTGCGCTCATGTCACTTTTTGCTCACCACACAGGCAGAACTATCTTTATGGATACGGCACTTGTCTATGGCTTGTTGAGTTTCCTTGGTGTTATTGTTATCGCCCGTTATCTTGAAAGGGGGCTGTAAAATGGAAATTCTTGGAGCTGCAATAAGTCTTCTTGGCTCACTTTTTCTTCTTTTGGGGGCTCTTGGTATCACTCGTATGCCAGACACCTTCAACAGAATTCAAGCAGGGACAAAAGCAACCACATTAGGCACCTTACTGACACTTACTGGCATTGCGGTATACAATCCAGAATGGACACCGAAAATCATCCTTTTGATTCTCTTCATTCTGCTGACGAATCCCGTGTCATCACATGTTTTAGCAAGAGCTGCCCACTTTATTAAAACGCCACTCACTGACAAAACTGTCGTTGATAAGTTGGCGGAGCAGGAACAAAAACAACAAAAGAAAGAGGACGCATAATGGATTCTCTCACAATTGTTACTATTATTATAGGAGTCATTATGACTCTGTCTGCGATTATGGCTGTCTATCATTCAGATACAGCAACAGCAATTATTGCAGCAGGAATGGTCAGTTTAATGGCATCGCTTCTCTATGTCTTTCTTGCAGCACCTGATGTTGCAATGACTGAGGCTGCGATTGGTAGTGGACTCTCTACCATCATTTTCTTTTACGCACTCAGTAAGGTGCGAGGAGGGAAAAAAGATGATCATTAAAAAAGGATTTTTGGTTCTACTGCTTGCCGTCTTCGTGGTTATGTTTGCCAACTTTCTTGGCAATTACACACCTTCGACAGATCCAGGGAAACTTGCCAACTTCTACCTTGCTGAAGATTCAATTGAAAAACTCGGCTCAGCAAATGTTGTTACAGCAATTGTTGTTACCTATCGAGGGTTAGATACACTCGGTGAAGTTTCAGTTCTCTTTTTGGTTGCAAGTATTCTTGGCTTTTTCCTCACAGGAACAAAGCGTAAAGAAGATGAGGTTGTACACGCTCCAAGTGAGCTATTAAAGACAGCCTCTGGCATCCTTGTTCCTCTCACCTTCCTTTTTGGTGCATATGTCTTTATTAATGGACATTTGACTCCAGGTGGTGGATTTCAAGGTGGTGCAATTATTGCGTCAGGCTCTCTGCTTGCGATGCTTGCTAATCCGTTTGGCCACTTCAAACATACCATTATTTCAGTGGTTGAATCGTTGAGTGGTGTAACTTATGTATTGCTTGGTGGACTCGGCATGGTTTTGGCTGCTGGATTCCTTGACAATAACATCCTTCTTCCAATTGGAAAGGTTGGCAACCTCTTTAGTGCTGGCGCCATTCCTTTGATTTATTCACTTGTTGGATTGAAGGTCGGAACTGAGCTCTCTGCAATGCTGATAAAACTGAGAGATACGGGGGTTGAACAATGACAGCTTACTATGCCATCGCTTCCGGATTATTACTGATGATTATCGGGATGTGGGGATTTATCACTCGCAAAAACCTGATTCGTATAATCGTTGCGTTCTCTCTGTTTGATACTGGTATTCATGTAGTACTCGTTGGTATTGGATATATCAAAGGTCGTACAGCACCTATCATTGACAGCTCTCTCTCTGCTGCTGATGCTGCAACCAAATCCGTTGATCCTGTTCCTCAGGCTCTCGTTTTGACTGCTATTGTTATTGGGCTTGCTGTCACTCTGCTGATGTTGACCTATGCCGTCAAATTGTATGAAAAGAAAAAATCTTTAGA
>JAGLDR010000009.1 GCA_023145475.1 bacterium | reverse complement strand
GGAAGAACAACCCTTAAATATGATATTAATGGTGATGGTGGTGGACTTGGTGAAGCCGTTATCAACGGCGTTGATGCGCTCGTCAAATACTCTGTTTTTGATCTCTACACTGAACCAGCAGATGATGGACTGACTACAACACCGGACACATCTCTCTTTATCAAAAAAGTAGAAGCATTAGAATATATTGCACCTCCAGCAGAGCCTGAACACAGTTGCGCACCAACAGCAACACCTGCTGCATTTAACGGGGCATCATACAACAACGGCTTTACTAACTTTTCAACAGGAACGGCAAGTCCCGCAAAACCAGGCTCCACACTCAAGTTCACTGTCGTTGCACAGAATGATTTTTATGAGCCAGGAAATGAAGCAAAAGCGTTTACGGCACGCATAAATATTGTTGATGCAAAGACAGGTTCTATTTTGGATATTCAAAATGTAACCATCATCGTTCCACCTCAAATTGATGGCATAGATAACTAAATGAAATATCTACTTAAACAAGGGGTTTCAACCCCTTGCTACAAAACAAAAAAGCTCTTTATTGCACTCCCACTCTTATTCTTTATGGCCTCATGCGGGGATACTAAACCTGATACCGACAACAGTTGCACAACGGGAAGTGACTGCAAAAATGGTCTTATCTGTGTTGACTTTCTCTGCGTTGAGGAGACGAGCGACGAAGCTATCCCCTCAGATGAAGACCACAATGATGACTTTGCTTTTTCAGATAACACTGTTGATATCGACGACAGTGATGCAACCGAAGATGATGAGACCATCGACGAAACTACCGATGAAGATTCTGGACTTTCTGAAGAAAAAGATAGCGATGGGGATGGCATTTCTGACGCAGTGGAAGGTGATGTTGATACAGATGGAGATGGCACACCAGACTATCTCGACACCGATTCAGATAACGACACCATTCCCGATAAAACAGAGACTCCAAATGGCGTCGTTGTCGATACCGATAGTGATGGCACACCAGACTATAAAGATACCGATTCAGATAATGACACTATTCTCGATTCTATTGAAGGAACCGATGATGTTGACGGTGACGGAGCATCAAACTATCGTGATGAAGATTCAGACGATGATTATATCCCCGATAGTGTTGAAGTAGGAGTATCACCCGGAGCACCTGTTGATTCTGAAGGTGATGGCACACCAGACTATCTCGACACCGATTCAGATAATGATACCATTGAAGATAAATTTGAAGGCGTGAGAGACAGCGATGGAGATTTAATTCCAAATTATTTAGATACCGACTCAGACAATGATACCATTCCCGATGTTACAGAACGAGGGGGAGACGCAATACCACTCGACACCGATAAGGACAAACTTTTTGACTTTGAAGACGCAGACAGCGACAGCGATGGACTTGGTGACATCGAAGAGAAGATGTGTCCAACATTAGGAAAAGATGGCAGGTTGTTTGATGATGTTGATGGCGATGGTTTTTCAGATCTTGCTGAAGTTGCCGTTGGCTCTGATGTTTGTGATCCAAATGAGGGCGTAACTGATATGCCTGGCATCAAATTCTATTTTGAACTGCCTTATAAAAAGCCACAAAAAACAGATATTCTCACCTTTTCTCCCCAAGTAAGTGAAGCAGATATCTGGTTCAATATTGACACAACAGGATCAATGAGAAAAGAGATTGAGAATCTTAAATACTCGCTTTCAACAACGATTATTCCTGGTGTTCGTGAAAGAATCCCTAACGCCTATTTTGCTCTGAGTCAATTCCGAGATGAGAATGAAGTCTCTTTGATTCAAGCCGACCCAACCGACAACTTTCCTGTCGTCCAAAATGCCGTAAACAAGCTTCGTGCTGCGAGTGGTGATGACTGTCCTGAAGCGGGATTATGGTCTCTTTTCAAATCAGTTGATGAGGGAAAATGGCGAGACAAGGCAATACCCATTATGATTCACATTACTGACGCTCCATCACACGAAAGAGGTGGACACGATGCAACTGAAACCATAGCAAAATTAAACGATAACGGCGTGCGAGTTATCAGTATTTTATCGTCAGGTGGATGTGATACCGTTGCTGCAGAATCTCAACTCACTTCCCTGAGTACCAATACTGGCGCTATTGTTCCTGCGTGCGCAGATGCAGGCAGAACAACCCTCAAATATGATATTGATGAAGATGGGAATGGCATGGATAGTGCCGTCGTAAATGGCATTGACGCACTAATAAAATATTCTGTTTTTGATCTTTATGCTGAAACAGTTGACGATGGAGAATCATCAACTCCTGACACTTCACTCTTTATTAAAAAGGTTGAGGCACTTGCCTATATTGCACCACCAGTCGAACCAGAGAAAAGTTGTGCACCAACAGCAACTACCGCAACATTTAATGCCTCAGCCTATCCAAATGGCTTTACCAATTTTAGTACCGCAACATCAAATGCTGCAAAACCTGGCTCACAATTAACATTCACTGTTATTGCTGAAAATGATTTTTATAAACCAGGCGAAAAGGCAGAAGCATTCACCGCAAACATCAATATTGTTGATGCAAATACAGGCACAATTCTTGATGTACAGAGCGTTACCATCATCGTTCCCCCAATTATTCATGGTGGCGGAGACTCCTAAATCCTTCATAATGACAACGAAAATTAGACAATCTGCTTACAACTTGTAAAATAACCTAAATTGCAGGGAGGAGAGCAATGATACCAACACATATTCCACTTGGAAAATGGAAGATAGACCTCGTTTGGATAATTCTAGCACTAGCACTTATCATCAGACTGATAAACTATATGGGAATCCCAGAAGGAGATGATCTTTACTACACTCGCTTGGCATGGAATGCCTCAAACGGAAATCTGCACGCATCTTTTATCTTTGCTGTTCGCTGGATGGTCTTTCTCCCCGTTGCTCTTATGTACAAACTGTTTGGTGTCAGTGAATTCACCTCACTTGCTCCTGGCTGGACTCTCTCTCTCACCTCAATTCTTCTTGCATTTTATATTGTAAAGCATGAGACAAATGAAAAGCTGGCCGTTATGGTCGCCCTGCTCTATGCATCGATGCCAATTGAACTGGTCTATGGCTCGATTTTGCAAGTTGCTCCAAATTTGGAGTTTGTTACACTTGCATCACTCTTTTTTGTGCAACGAGGAATGAAGAGAAGATACTGGCACTGTTTTATTATAGCTGGGTTGATGCTTGGACTGATGCCATGGTCTCGCATTACTGGACTTATTTGGGCGCCGATGCTTGTGAGCTATCTTATCTACAAAGAGGGCCTCTCAAAAACCAATATTATTCGCTCGGTAGTCATGGCGGTCACATCTCTGATTCCACTGATAATTCAAGGTGCTATATATGCGTCGCTGCACAACAATTTCATGCACCGTTTTGCACTCAGTAAAGCCGTTGTAAAATATCAAAATAACCTCACTGGTGTTGATGCAAAAGATCTCTTTTTCTATTTTAGAACGCTGGTCATACATCAAGGACACGCTGACTATCGCTACTATGGATTTATTGGATTTCTGCTGCCTCTTGCCGTTGGCTGGATGCTTTACCGTCGCTTTACCGGAAAGATGAAAAAAGAGTCGATTTTTCTCTGGTGGCTTGTTATCTATATGACTTTTATGACCTTTATGGCAACTTCGCTTGACCCCTATATTACCCTTATTCGCAATATTAGATACGGCATTGTTTTCACACTCCCTATCGTGCTTATTATCTCTGCTGTGCTTTTTGATTTTATTGAGAAGAAATCGTTTATTCGCTGGATTTCACTACTCTTTTTTGTTGGATTAGTTGGTGTTAACATCTATTATGCGACCATTCTTTCTCAGAAATTTGCACACCGATACAACGAACAAAGCTCAAACGCACGCTGGGCACTTGAACAATCTGAGAAACATAATCAGCCCCTCTATCTTGTCGATAGAAACATCGATAGACGACTGCAATTCTACTCAGGATATCAATTCAAGAATTTCAGAAAAATTCGCTCTTTTGATCAGATTAATAAGCCAGGATATCTGCTTATTCTTCGCCTTGGCCACCATCATCGCCGATTTACAATGACAAGAAAGTCCTTGCGAAGTTTTGTAAGAAACCCACCCGAATGGACAGAATATCTTGGAAATAAAGGATATTTCCGAGCATATCGTGTTGCTCCACATTAAGATATGATTTTCAACGCTATCATCAACAGCGATAGACCGCTTGTCATTCCTATTTTTCTTCCGCATGCGGGGTGTCCTTTTCAATGTGCTTTTTGCAACCAACATCTTATCACTGATGGAGCAAATGACGAACTTCACCAGATAGATTCCATTGTTGCACAATATCTTGGATGGTCAAAAAAAAGAAAAACGAGAGAAATCTCATTTTTTGGTGGAAGTTTCACCCTTCTCCCTCGCACTCTGATGCAAAAAGCGGCAGATGATGCGATAAAGTGGATTGAAAAAGGCGATATAGATTCACTTCGCTGTTCAACACGACCAGACGCAGTCGATAATGAGACGATAAAATGGTTACAAAACAATAAGTTCACAACTGTGGAACTTGGTGCCCAATCACTTTCAGACAACCTGCTCAAAGATATGAATCGTGGACATACTGCTCAAACAGTCGCTGAAGCGACAGAGAGGCTGAAAAATGCCGGAATCTATACTGTCTTACAGTTTATTACCGGTTATCCAGGAGAGAGCGAAGATGATATCACTCTTACCGCTCAAAAACTAAAAAGTATTGCCCCTGACGCAATCAGAATATACCCTTTTATTCCGCTTGAGAAGACCGAGATATTCAACAAAATCGCAGCAAAGACAAGAGAGCTTCTTCCCGTTAAAACGGTGATAAAACATTCGGCTCACCTTTTTGTTGCTGCGCAACTTGCAGCCATCCCAACCATTAGAATTGGCCTGCCAGAAGATGGCATTAAATCACCATATCCTGGAAATATCTCTCAAGTTGTCATTGCAGAAGGGTTGAAGTTGCTCCGCAGGCAAGGATACACAAAATACAATTTGCCAAAATCGTGGGATACCTCTCTGCAGATAAGTTTAAGAAAAGAGTAAAACCTCCTTTGTCCCATAATCAATCATATAAAGAAAAAACTCGGCGTTTCTAAGATATTAGTAAAGGGAATTCTTTAGCTGTTGAATTTCTACAATAGAAAGCTTTGTGACTTTAGATATCAGTGCAATGTCAAATTTCTCTCGAAGCATCTGTTTTGCAACACTCTCTCTCTTGTTGCATTCCTTGTTGCATTCCTTGCTTAATGCCTTTCTTCACTCCCCTTTGCTCCCATATTTCTGCAACATCCATCGTACCAATTGTACTCATCACAACCTCCTCATCCATTTCGCTCTCTTGTATTAGACTCTTTATCTCTTCAAAGTCAAGCTTTCGACTTTGTGCAACATAGGTTAAAATAAGCAATAAGTAATCAGTATCACTACCACTTCTCATCATTTCTGAAAGCTCATTAAACGCCTGTTTTATTGACTCTCTATCGTTGTTAAACGCATCACGAAGAAGGCGAAGATGCAAAATTAGTTCACTGTTCATTTCCAATCTCTCTTCACTTGTTGGCCTCCACTCTGCAGTGTCAAAAAGTGTATAGGAAAACGAGAGGAGGAGACAACTTCAATGTGAGAAAAATCAATTCTTCCTGCAATTTCAGCCGGAAGCTTTGCTTTGAGAAAGTCTGCTGCCTCATCATAAATCAATGATATCTTGCACTTTCGACAAAAAAATGACATTAACTAAAAAATATCTCGAAAATGTCATAAATATGTCACAGTTTCACCCCCGAACATCTCTCGCTGTATCAGTAAATCCAAAAAAATGGACAAACATAACAAGTAGATTATACTCGATTTTCGTTATTGATTAGAGGAGAAGAGAGTCTAAATGAGTTGCCAACTATGCTGCTAACGCTACTGCACACGATATTTATTCTTCCCCTCGAAGAAATTATGCAGTTAATTCTAGAGTTACTGCTTCAACTGACGAATCAACCTCTCATCGCACTTATTGGTGTTAGCATTGCTGTCTCTCTTGGATCCTTGCCCTTTTATCACATTGCTGAACAGTGGCAAGAAAAAGAGCGTGCAACACAAAAAAAACTGAAACCGAAAATAGACGAATATAAGGCTGTCTTCAAAGGGGCAACTCTAAACGCTTACATAAGTACACTCTATCGGCAACACAACTATCATCCAATCTATGCAGTGAGAACTTCTGCTGGCCTGCTTATGCAAATCCCCTTCTTTTTTGCTGCATACCATCTGCTCTCTCACTATCAGCCATTTGTTGGCCTTTCAGCAGGGATTTTTGAAAACCTAGGAAAGCCCGATGGACTGCTTACTATTGCTGGTCTTTCAATCAATACGCTCCCTTTTATTATGACTGCAATCAACCTTGTTTCAGCCGCAATTTATGGAAAGAAAACATCAAAAAAAGAGAATATGCAGCTCTATGGAATTGCTCTCTTTTTTCTTGTTGTCCTCTACCATTCGCCCTCTGCCCTGCTCTTTTACTGGACGATGAATAACCTCTTTAGCCTGCTTAAAAATATCGGGTACGCAATCTTCTATAAAAAAGGAGAAATACTCAGCAAAAACAAAGGTGTAATCGTTCGTCCACCTGCTCTTTTTGCCCATCGAGATTCGCTCTTTTTCACCTCACTTCTGGCCATTGGAACACTTCTTTTTATTGCAATGCCTCTCTCTCTTCTCTCTTCTGGCACTGTTGACGATTTTGAAGGAAAGCTTCTCTTCTATCTTTCGTTTGGTATCGCCTCGTTTTCCCTTCTCTTCTTTGCGGGAAGCACACTCTTTTTCTATCTTTCATCTAAAGGGAAGAATCGCGCATCTCTTTTAGCCATTTTCCTTGCAATATTCTCTGCTATAAACGCTTTTCTCCTCAGTGGAAACTATGGTGATATGAGCCACTTTATGTTTGAGGAAAACTTGATAAATAGTCCATACAGTCCACTTATGACAATCGTAATTATCGTTGCTATCTTTGCCTTCTTGTGGATGATAATTTTTAAATTAAACAGTTCACGGATGCTTCTCTCTGTGATGATGATATATCTGCTCTCGCTCTTCGCATTTTCTCTGCAACAGAGTAGTGCATTTCAAACAAAAAGAGTTTTGGTTTCTCATAATACAACTGAAAAGGCACTTCCACACGACTTTGTTTTTTCAAAAAAACATAACAATGTTCTGGTGATTATGCTTGACCGATTTATGGGGGGATACATTCCAAAATCGCTTGAATTACTCCCTCGCTTAAAAGATGACTTTGATGGATTCATCTGGTATTCACACATGTTATCTCCTGATGGATACACCATTTCAGGCGAACCTCCTATCATGGGTGGGTGGGACTACTATGTTCGGACAGTCAATCATACCCGCCCTGATGTTCCCTTGGTTAAAAAACTTGATGAATCAATAAGAGTCATGCCATACAACTTCAAAAAAGCGGGCTTTCATGTATCTCTCTATGCAAAACTTTCTCGCTGGTGGAATAGAAAAGACAAAACATATCTTGAAGATATATCTTTTGCTGATTTGCCAAGAAAATATGCTGTGAAATGGATGAAAGAGCATAATCAGGTGCTTTCAGACGCTCTGATTCCAAAAAAATTGGTGATGTTTGGTCTCTTTCGAGCTTCACCACTCTCGTGGCGATTTCACATCTATGATAATGGTCGCTGGTTGCTTGCTGAACAGAAAATAAAAACAGCCAAAAAAGTGAAAAAGACAAAACAAAAAAAGAAGAAGAAAAAAGACCCAAATTTTGTCTCATTTGAAGAGCGAAACCACACTAAAAAGTTGAGTAGTATTAAATACTGGAGTGTCTTAGACTATCTTCCAAGAATATCTGCCGCTTCAGAAGATGCAGGACCTCAATTTTATTATATGACCAATGATTTCCCGCACGAACCCTATATCACAAACAGCAAGTTTGAATTGCAACCAGAAGGGAAAATAACCTATCCACGACCAGTTTACAACGAGTTTAAAAAGAGTATGAGTGCCATAAAACACCTCTACACAGATGTCGCAACACTCAAAAAGATTGCTGAGTGGTTGCAGTGGATGAAAGATAACGGTGTCTATGACAATACACGCATTATTTTCGTATCAGATCACGGCAGAGCGTTACACGACCCCGCCTTTGGAAAACGGCAACATATTCCCCGCTCCAAACGGAGAGTGAGAGGCTCCCTTTTTCACAATCTTTTGCTCGTTAAAGATTTTAATGCCCACGGTCCTTTGCAAGAAGAAGACAAGACACTTATGGGAAACGGAGATGTGCCCGCTATTGCATTAGAAGGCATTATTGATGGCATTAACCCATTCACTGGAACTCCATTGACGATAAGAAAGAACAAGTTTCCTTTCTTTGTCTATGATGTTCCGTGGCGATTAGAAAAACAGGAAAAATATAGATACAAAATCAACGAAACTTTCAAAATTATGAAAGAGCCGATTTTTAATATAAAAAATTGGAAGAAAGTGAAAAATGGTTCAGACAGTTTACAGTAATCAAACCTCTAACAAATCATAAATCTTTCGTGCCAAATATAAATCGTGCAATGCAATTCCGATGTTATATGAGAGAATACGCTCACTATCATTTTCACGACCTTGTATAGCACCAGTTAAAACATCTGATATTTCACCAAATGATTTGAATTGTTCAAAATGTTGAAAGCCTCTAACATGCTCAATATCATCTCCAAAAACTTTATCAAAAAAGAGGTCGCAATTTTGAAAGCCTCTCGTGTGGATAGGAAGTACTAAAACGCCCTCTTTATACCATTCATCTTTTCCAAAATGGTGCTCTGCAACAGTTACCGCTGACACAATTACATCTGAATCTTTGATAAACTCTTCGTTAGTATCACAGATTTGAATATTGGCAACTCCTTTTGATGCAAGGTATCGTGAAACTTTATCCGCATAATTCTTATAAGACTTCAACTTAAAAGTCTTATGAATATTCTCAGGTTTTGACAAAAACATATCAAGAAAAGAGAGCCCTGTCTGACCAAACCCAGTAATAGCCACCGTTTCAAAACTCTTTTTTGCAAATGTCTCTACGGCTAAAGCTGCAACAGCACCCGTTCGGGCCGCAGTTATCCATGCTGCCTCCATCACTGCCAAAAAGTTTCCTGTTTCATAGGAATAGAGCAGGAGGTGTCCATCAATTGACGGAGTTCTATTTGAATATCGTGAAACAATTTTTACCCCAGCAGCATCCAAGGAAGGAAGCATAGCAGGCATTGTATTATAGAAATTCTGACCATTGTTGAATTTCAAACTGGTTTTTTTTGGCAAGACAAAATCTTTCTTTGACATAAACGCATCTTTCACCCACTCAATAACTGAACTATCAAGAATACTGAGTGCCTTTATCTCTTTTTCGCTAACTGTTTTCATATACTAAACCTCTCGTAACTTTTGTATCAACAATTCATTATCATCAAAATCACGCACCGCAATTCTGATATAGGCATTCCCACTTATCCCTGGTTTCCCCGTCAAATCCTTAATAAAAAGACTCTCTTTTTCAAGCAGTATCTGAGCAAGCTCCGGAGCAGAAAAACGGTCAACAACTTTGCAGGTAAAATAGTTAGCTTGAGAGGGAATAGGCTCTAAAAAAGAGATGGTCTGCAACTCTCTGAAAAAGCGATCTCTCTCTTCCGCAATTTGTATGCACGCAGAACGATACTCCTTGAGATATTTGCCAATAATCTGCAAAAAGAACTCGCCAAATGAGTTAATATTCCAAATAGAAACTGCCTTGGCAAACTTTTCAATCAGTGCGCTATCTGACGAAGCTAAAACACCCAGTCTCACACCAGGAACTCCATAACTCTTGCTGATACTCTTCATAATAATAAGATTGTCATACTCATCAAGAATATCCTGTTCAATCAGAGAGTTAGCAACACCCTCTGTGGAAAAATCAACAAAAGATTCATCAAGAATCAGTCGTTTCCCCATCGTTTTCAAATCTTGCGCCAGTGAAATAACATCACTCTTTTTAATAAAGTTTCCTGATGGATTGTCTGGATTGATAAGAATAACGGTGTCGCATTTTTGTGCGAGTGTCAGAATCTCATCTCGACCGTATGAGAAATTCTCACCAGACTGCATCATAATCACTCGTTCACTCTCAATAACATTCACATATTCATTGAATGTCGGAGTCATAATCCCAAACGAGCCATCAATAACTCGTGGAATGATACGAATAAGCTCTGCTGCTCCATTGCCGACAACGATATTCTGCTGGTCAATATCAAACAGTTTTCCTGCAAGCAAATTCTGGACATTCAGCCCCGAAGGATACTCAGTAATAAGGTTGTGAAAATAGGCCTGAAACTCACTCTCCATCTTTTTTGTTGGAAAATAGGGATTGACAAGATAACAAAAATCTTTGAGCTCTGGATAGCGCCAATATCCACCATACCGAAGCTGCATCTTTTTAAGTTTTGTATCTGGCGTTGTTGCAAAAATAGTCTCAGCGTTATCTAAATCTTGCACATCATCAATTTCATACCACCGTTCACCAGAGAGTGGAAGAGCCTTTAAATCGACTGATTCGAGCGTTAATATCACCCGAAGGACCTGCTCATAATACTCATTATTGCCAAGAGCAGATGAATATGCCTCTAAAAAAGGCACATAGATGTTGCGAGAAAACTCTTTTGAAAATTTATAGATATTTACCGTCTTGTAGTATCTATCCACCTCTCTAAAATCAAAAAATTTGCGTGGAATAAAGTTTTCAATGTTGTTATCGCCATCTATTTTTACAACTGTTCCATCCATCCACGACTTGTACTTATCGACAACCGCAAGGTTACTATTTTTGTCATTAAGCAACATCTCTAAAATAGATTTATCAAAAATCAAATCACTTTCTAATAAAATGGTGTCATCTTCAAGCAGAGAATCTTTGGCAAGATAGAGTGAATAAATATTATTTGTCGTGGCGTAAATTGGATTGACAACATACTCAATGTCCACATTTTTATAACGATTTCCAAGAAAGTTTTGAAGATTCTCTCGTTTATAGCCAACCACAAGAATCAACTTTGTCACGCCGACACTATCAAGGTTATCTAAAGTTCGCTCAATCAGAGTCGTATCATGCACTTTCAACATACATTTGGTGTTATCCTTTGTATGCGGTCCAAGTCGTCGTCCCATTCCTGCTGCTAATATTAGTGCTTGCATTTTTTATCCCTCGTCAAATCTTCAAAAATAAAGTCATCAAAAAAGACATAGGAATCAGCTTTTGACCAGAGTCCTATCTTTTCTGCAATTTTCTCTTTGTGTTTGTATGTAATATACTTCTTACCGTTGAGCCACCCTTCAACTTTATCACCGTTTATCACCACCTTCAGCGTATGCCACACTTTTGATTTGTGAGGAATGTTCCGCACCCACTTGACTGATGAGCGTTTTCCTTTTTCCATCTTAAAAAGGACTATATTCCTCTCAAGTGGATTGGCTCGAATCACGAGATAATCACCATTTGGCTTAATATTAAATGCAATTCCAGCACCTTGGTCTATCCGCCCACTTATCGCTTTAAACGAGACCGTAATTGTGCCATTTGCTACACTCTCCGCACCTTTATAAATCGAGAGTGGAAAATATTTATACGCATCTAAATTATCCAGAAATTCAGCATACCGCTTGCCATACAACGCTTTTGCTTTTTGCGCAATCCCCTCTGCCATCAGTCCATTTTCCCACTTTCGTCCATCAACAGCATAGACCAAATTTTTGCCGTCTTTATCAATATGCCACTTTCCTACAAATGCACTAAACTCTTTTGACTGAGCTGCAAAAACCGCATTGTTAAAATCAGTTTTTGTCATCTTCAATGACCAGATAGTCCCACTGACAATTAACAGTGCAACTGCAATTAAAAGTTTCTTCATAGCGACAGCCTCCGCTTTGTTTCTCGTTTTCTTATAATAAAAATCGCAAAGAAAAGCAATGGAATCAACAGATAATAGATCAGTGAAATCCATATCAACTTATCTTGATTGACAACAAGCGGATAGCCAGGAAAGGGCTCCTCTTCAACTCCTACACCACCAGCAATCCCTGCAAGCTCAAAAAGCAGTGGAAAAATTTCATCTTCACTATTTGAATAAGTTTCAACTGTTTTATCACCAACTTTATAGATAAACAGTCCATACTTTTCATCAAGAATTTCACCGTGCATCATCGTTATATTCAAATCACTTTTCACAAGATGCACTCTCTCAATAACCGTTGCCTCATAATCTTTAAATCGGGAGTCAGACCTTCTCAGATAGACCGAGACATCAACCGGCGGCAACTGTTGCAATGCTGCGGTAATGTGCGGAGGGAATGAGTGTTTATGACTTTCACTCATATCAAAACTATAGTCAAAAAAGAGCGTTATAAAAACACCAAAAACAAGAGAAACAGCAAGAGATATCACCCACGAAAGAGAAGGTTTTATTGCAAAGAAGATACGAGTCAACAAGAAGAAAACAAGTGAAATGGTCAAAAAATAGAAGAGAGCAGAAGATGAAAAAACAGCAGATTCAAAAAGATGAAGCATCCGAGTTGTCGTCCACTCCGAAAGGGTCAAAAGAAGAGGAGAAATATTCATATCTCTTCCAAAATCAATCACCCACGAAAAAGTTATAAGAAAAATGGAAAGAAGCGAAGCAGTCGCACTGTTTGAAAAAAGTGAAGCAGAAAAAAGTGAAACTGCAATCACAAAAAGACCATACAGCAGATATCCAGCGTGCAACAGTGCTAACTCGCCAAGCGGAATGTGCCCACCATACATCCACCAAATCAGCGTTGCCGGCATCATCACAACAAACGAGGTCAGCAAGAAAAGAGTGGCAGCAGCCACCTTTGCCATAAGAATCTCAGTGATACTAAAGGGAATTTGCAACAGAAAAGTCAGCGTATTTTGCTCCTTCTCAGAGACAATCAAGGGAATCACAACAAACGGTAAAAAGAGAGAAAAAAGAAGGAAAAGTCCACCAAAAAGTGGAACAAAAAGACCAGGAACAGGCTCAAAACCTGCAGCATAGAGAGGATTCCCAATCGCAGAGACACTAGCATTACTATAGAGAGAGACAGCAGAATAGAAGCTATACCCCGTAAGAAGAGAGAGAATTATCAAAAAAAGTACCGCAGCCTTTGAAAAAAAGAGTGCCCGAAGCTCTTTGGTGAAGAGAAGCAGCTCTTTTTTCATCGTAGTGCCGCCATAAAAATCTGTTCAAGGGTTGCGTTTTCACTGCCAAATTGCTGGCGAAGCTCTTCTATTCCACCTTGCGTAACGACAAGGCCCTCACTGAGCAACACAAAGTAATCGCATATCTTTTCTGCATCACTCAACTGGTGAATCGATATTAAAAATGAACGGTTATTCCCCTTCTCTTTTTTAATTACCTCAAGCATTGTCTCAAGCTGAATAGGATCAAACCCATCAAATGGCTCATCAAGCACAACAATCGGCTTGCTATTTGAGAGTGCAACAAAAAGTTTCAGTCGTTGTCTATATCCTTTTGATAGATGAGCAATCTTCTTATTCTTCACGGAAACAAGACCAAGTTTCTCAAGCAAGTCGTCATTTTTATATTGTGTTGTCTCTTTGATAAAATCTATAAAATCGGAGAGATACCAATCTGGATAGAGATCAAGATGTTCAGGCATATAAGAAAAAAGAGCCATCTTATCATCAAGGGTAGCAAGCTTTTTTTGCTCAAACAAAATGTGCCCACCATCACTCTGTTCAAATCCTGTAATAATTTTAAGAAGTGTCGATTTTCCTGCACCATTTGGCCCAATAACACCAACAATGACCCCTTGCGGAACTTCAAAAGAGATGTCGTTGAGTACAACTGAACGCTGATACTGCTTTTTAATATGTGAAACGGTCAACATTCTCTATTTTTCCAAAAAAATACTGTTCTAAAAACTACTCTGTTTTCTTTTGAAAGTCAAGCGTGGAAAAGTTATAGCGCTTTTAATATTTCGTATTCTTTGTCTGAGAGAATTCGGTGTTTCCCTGCGTGGAGTCCACCAAGAGCAAGTCCCGCAAACTCGACCCGTTTAAGACTGACAACGGCGTGTCCTATCGCTTCACAGAGTAACTTGACCTCCCGTTTTCGTCCTTCAGTCATTGTAATAGAAATTGTTGAAATACGATCATCAATTGAAAGTATTTGCGCAGCGTGAGCAGTACAAAAGTGGCCATCAATCATAAATCCTTTTTGCAAAGCAAAAATATCTTCGATTGTAACTTCTCGTAATACTTCGGCTGTATAAACTTTTGGCACTTGAAATGAAGGGTGTGTTACCTTTTGAATCAGCTCGCCATCGGTCGAAAAAAGCATAATGCCTGAAACATCATAATCAAGTCGCCCTGCCGGAGCAAGCCCCGTAATCTTAGGCAAAAAATCAGCAACTGTCTTGCGGCCTCGATCATCAATCATTGCTGAAAGAACTGAGCGAGGTTTATAAAAGATGAGAGTGGTCTGCTTCTGTTCAAGTCGAACGGGTTTACCATCAACCGTAACACTATCTTTTTGTGGATCAACGGCATCACTCAATTTGGCAAGTGTGCCATTAAGCATCACGCGACCTGCGACAATAATATCATCTGATTTGCGCCGAGAGGCGACACCGCACCGAGCGAGGTAACGGTTTATTCTCATTGTTTCTGGGCTAGTCATAGAGTCCTTTTCCTGCGCAACATTTTTTGAATTTTCTTCCACTTCCACACGGACATGGATCGTTTCTTCCAACCTTTGGAGCCTCTCTTTTTCGTGGCTCTTTTTCAAGCTGTGTAGTTGTATTTTTCTGAACTTCACGCTCTTTCTTCTGTTCTTTTTGCTCCATCTTGTCAAGACTTTCCTCTGTTACAATTTCAACAGAAAAGAGTCGTTGAACAGCATCATAATAGACTGAGCCCATCATCTCCGTAAACATCCGAAATCCTTCTCGTTTATACTCAAGTTTTGGATTCTTCTGTCCATAGCCACGCAGGCCAATTCCTTCACGAAGTTGATCCATTTGAAGCAGGTGGCGACGCCAATATCCATCGAGAACTTCAAGCACAACATGTCGCTCAAGCTCCTCAACCATATCGTCCTCATAGATTGCCATCTTCTCTTCATATATCGTTGTCATCAGTTTATACCATGCCTGGGCATAGATATCGAGTGCTTCATTTATATGCTTCATATCTTTCACGGTATCAATCGGCAGATGAGTATAGATTTCGTGATCATGTGGATGGCCTGTCAACTGAGAAAAACGCAAACGAATCTCATCAAAGTTCCAGTTCTGAGGAACCTGGCGCTCAGGAATTTCAGCAAGTAAAATCCGACTTACCTGCTCTTCAAGCATTAAGAAGATTACCTCTCTATTTGAATTTCCACCAGTCAGAATATTTCGACGAAGAGCGTAAACAGTCTTGCGCTGTTGGTTCATAACATCATCATACTCAAGCACATTCTTTCTGATGCCAAAGTTGTGAGTTTCAACCTTTTTCTGAGCATTTTCAATTGCTTTTGAAATCCATTTGTGCTCAATCGGCTGATCCTCTTCGATACCAAGACGCGCCATAACTGAGCTAATTCTATCACTTCCAAAAATACGCAATAAATCATCTTCTAAAGAGAGAAAAAAGCGAGAAGAACCAGGATCACCTTGACGACCAGAACGGCCACGAAGCTGGTTATCAATTCGGCGAGATTCATGCCTTTCAGTACCAACGATATGAAGTCCGCCAGCGTCAAGAACCTCTTGTTTTTCCTTGCTACATATAAGATGCCACTTTTCAAGTGTTGAGGCAAAATCGGGAGATTCAACATCCACAATACCCTCTTCTAATATCTTTTCTGCCTCTGCGTAGGCTAGTTTCTCAGGATTTCCACCAAGTACAATATCCGTTCCACGACCAGCCATATTTGTCGCAATGGTAATCTGTCCTCTTCGTCCTGCCTGCGCGACAACATCTGCCTCTTTGAGGTGAAATTTTGCATTCAAAACATTGTGAGGAATTTTTTGATGCTGCAATAGGTGGCTAATTCTCTCACTATTTTCAACAGAGACGGTACCAACAAGAACCGGCTGACCATCTTCGTGTCTTTCAAGAATCTCTTTTACAACTGCATTCTCTTTTGCAATCTGTGTCTTATAAATCTGGTCTCCACTATCGGCACGAATAATCGGCTTGTTTGTTGGAATAACGGCTACACTCAAATTATAAATCTCTTCAAATTCAGATGCTTCCGTATCAGCTGTTCCTGTCATACCTGAAAGTTTGTTGTACATTCTAAAATAGTTTTGAAAGGTAATCGTTGCAAGTGTCTGATTCTCTCGCTCAACCTTTACGCCCTCTTTTGCCTCAAGAGCCTGATGCAATCCATCGCTATAACGACGACCTTCCATCAAACGACCGGTAAACTCATCAACAATCATCACCTTTTCAATGCCATCTATATTTTTAACAACATAATCGACATCACGATTAAACATAAAAATTGCTTTAACTGCCTGCTGAACATGGTGTACAAGCTCTAAATTTTCTGGAGAGTAGAGATTTTGAATATTCAGCCCATTTTCAATCTTTTTAACACCCGCTTCTGTCAAAACAGCGTTTTTTGTCTTTTCATCTGGCTCAAAATCAACATTAGGAGTAAGAAATTTAACAATATTATTCACTGAAACATAGAGTTCTGTACTGTCATCAGATGGACCAGAAATAATCAATGGCGTTCTCGCTTCATCAATCAAAATAGAGTCGACCTCATCAACAATCGCATAGTTCAAATCGCGTTGAACATAGTGCTCAATATCAAACTTCATATTATCACGAAGATAGTCAAACCCAAACTCGTTATTTGTACCGTATGTAATATCACAACCGTATGCTTTTCTTCTTTCTTTTGTTGATTTCCCATTAACAATGGTGCCAACCGTTAAGCCGAGAAAGGTATATATTTTTCCCATCCATTCAGCATCACGAGTCGCCAAATAGTCATTGACGGTAACAAGGTGTGTTCCCTTGCCAGAAAGAGCATTCAAATACATTGATAAGGTTGCAACGAGTGTCTTTCCCTCGCCTGTTTTCATCTCAGCAATTCTGCCCATATGAAGAACAACACCACCAATCAACTGCACATCGTAGTGCCGCATTCCAAGAACTCTTTTGCTTGCCTCTCTGACAACGGCAAATGCCTCAGGAAGGAGCTCATCAAGAGTTGCGCCCTTCTCAATTCTTGTACGAAATTCAGGAGTCTTTGCTTGCAACTCCTCATCTGTCAAATCAACTACAGTCGGTTCAAGATCATTTATCTGTACAACAATATGCTGGATTGACTTCAGATATCTATCGTTTGCCGTTCCAAAAATTTTGCGTGCAACTGTTTTTAACATCGCGATACTCCCGCAGGAAAGAAAAAATTACAAATCAAACAGTGAACCAAGCTGACTTTTTGCGTCAATCTCTTCTCCACCATCATCTGGATCCTCGTTTTTAAACTCAAATGCAGCACAAAAATTTGATTTATCACGCTCTCGAATAAAAGCACGGCTATCTTCACGGCACTCGTTATTATACGACTCATCGTGGAATCGGCAGTTCAGACAGCTATGAAGATCTGAATAACAGTGAGAGCAAACCTCCTGTCTACCTACTTTTCCTCTTACATCTTCAAGTTCTGGAAGCTCGTGTTTACAGTTCTGACAAATATACATCTTTTTTCCTCCTAAAAAACCAACGGAATAATACAGGAACAAACAAAAAAATCAATCTTTGCACCCTTATTATCTTATGATGGAACGGTAACAGAATCTAAAATCTTATCAACAACAGTTGCTGCAGTCAATCCGCCATACCGTGCAGAGGGTTGCAAAACAAGTCTGTGAGCAATAACTGCTGAGGCAATCTCCTTAATATCTTTGGGAATAACAAACTCTCTTTCATCAAAAAAGGCAAGTGCTCTTGCAATCTCCATCATAAAAATCGAAGCACGAGGACTTGCTCCAATAACAACACCCTCGGCACCTCTTGTTGCGGTAACGAGTGAGACAATATAGCTGATGATATGCTCTGAAACACGCACTTTTTTTATCGCTTTTATTACCTCTTTTACCTCTTCTTGCGTTACAACACTCTCTAGCGAGCTCAGCCGCTTCCCATTCATATGCTCTGTAACAACAGCACACTCTGTGGCATAGTCAACATACCCAGGTGTCAAACGCATCGCAAAACGGTCAAGTTGAGATTCAGGCAGCGCGTATGTTCCAGTTGATTCTACGGGGTTCTCAGTCGCAATAACAAAAAAGAGTGAATCAAACGGATAGAGCGTCCCATCAACCGTTACCTGCCGCTCAGACATCGCCTCAAGCAGAGCGGACTGCGTCTTTGGGTTTGCTCGGTTAATCTCATCAGCTAACAAAATCGTGGTAAATACGGGCCCCTTTCTAAACTGAAAAGATGACTCTTTTTTGTTATAGACCGAAACACCTGTAATATCTGATGGCAACAAATCAGGGGTAAATTGCACCCGTTTAAAATCGACACCAATTGAGCGAGCAACCGCCTTTGCCATCGTTGTCTTGCCGGTGCCTGGAACATCATCTAAAAGCAGATGTCCTTCAGCAAAAAAAGCGGCAAGCATATGCCGAATTGTCAATTTATTTCCTTTGATGATAGATTGAATATTGGAAAAAAGATTCAAATAGACATCGTGTAGTTTTTGTGTTGTGAAACCGCTCATATTACCCTCTCAAAATGGCACAAAATCAATTATTGCGACTCTCTTTCACCATTATAGACTGGTTGGCACTCCTGAGTCAAGTAATAGCACAGTTAGATTGGCATACAAATGTTTCACAGAAGTTGCAATGTTTCACGATATCTGATAAAGAGAGGGGACTGAATGTAACAACCGTTAATAGTCGGAGAATCAGATGAATATACTTGTCGTTGGTAGCGGAGCAAGAGAGCACGCAATCGCATGGAAGGTGGCACAAAGCCCACTCGTAAAAAACATTTTTGTATGGCCAGGAAATGCGGGCATTTTTGAAGACGCACAAAGCATTAATCTCGCATCCTCTGCCTCACTTGAACAGCTCGTAAACAGAGCAAAAGAGCTTGATATAACGATGACCATCGTCGGCCCAGAACAATATCTTGCCGATGGCATTGTGGACCTTTTTAGAGAGCATAAATTGAGTGTTGTCGGTGTCAACAAAGCGGCAGCGGCTCTTGAAGCAAGCAAAGCATTTGCAAAAGATATTATGAAAGAGGCAAACATCCCTACTGCGGGATATTTTACCGTCTCAGATAACGCGAGCGGCATTAAGATATTAGAAAAGATGAGCTATCCAGCTGTATTAAAAGCAGATGGGCTAGCAGCAGGAAAGGGAGTGGTGATTGCACAATCTTTTGAGGAGGCACGCAACGCTTTGCAAGAGATGTTAGCAGGCAAATTTAACGATGCTGGCAAACAGGTTGTGATTGAGGAATTTCTCAAAGGAGAAGAGCTTTCACTTCTGCTTTTTGTAGATGGAAAAACGGCGACACCGATGCTTTTTTCTCAAGATCACAAGGCAGCATACGAAGGCGACAAAGGTCCAAATACTGGCGGAATGGGTGCTTACACGCCCGTCTCAATTGGGACAGACTCCCTTGCTGAAAAGATTAACACCGTTGTTACATATCCGTTGCTTAATGCTTTGAAAAAACGAGATATTTCCTTCAGAGGAATTCTTTATATCGGCGTTATGATGGTGGAAAACGAACCATTTGTTCTTGAATATAATGTACGGTTTGGCGACCCTGAAACTGAGCCACTTATGATGGCAATGAAAAGCGATATTGTACTCTGGTTTTCTGCTGTCGCTGACGGTTTCTTGGAAGGACTACCACCACTTGAATGGCACAGTGGCTATACTGCAACCGTTGTACTTTCATCACAAGGATACCCAGGCAGTTATGAAAAAGGCAAGGTTATTACTGGTCTTGATTCACTCCCTGATGGGGTAAAAGTGTTTCACGCAGGAACGACAAAAAATGAGGAAGGCGAGCTAGTGACAGCGGGGGGGCGCGTCTTGATGGTGACTGCGCAAGGCACCACACTGAAAGAGGCAACAACACTCGTCTATCGTGCTATAAAAAACATTCATTTTGATGGAATGCAACATCGAAAAGATATCGGCTATCGCGAGATAGCGAGGGAGCAACTATAATGAAAATAAATCAAGCGGAGTACACCAGTTCAGCTGTTGCCGCCGCACAAATGCCACAAGATGACTTTTCCGAAGTTGCTTTTATTGGCCGTTCAAATGTGGGGAAATCCTCTCTGCTCAATATGTTACTTGGACGAAAAAATCTTGTGAAAACTTCAAAAAAACCGGGAAAGACTATCACTATTAACTTTTTCAAAGTAAACAGTGAGTTTTATATGGTTGATTTGCCTGGCTACGGCTTTGCAAAACGAAGCAAGACAGAAAAGGCAAAATGGCGTATTTTTATTGAGGATTATCTGAGCACCAGAAAAGAGTTGCGACAGATTTTCGTGCTGATTGATGCCCGCCGAGGCGTTATGGATATAGACAGAGCTATGATTGAGTTTTTAGAGTATCATCGACTTCCCTACTCACTTATCTATACCAAAGCTGACAAATTGGGCAAAAATGCGCAAAGAGCGTTGAAAAAAAGCCGGACTTTTGTAACGGCAGCAACCACAAAGATGGGAAGGGAGGAGTTGTGGGCGCATATTTTGGAATATTTATAATACTTCTCTCCTCAATCGTCCTCGATAGTATCGTTGCAAAGGTAGGGGAAAAGTCCATAACATATTCCGACATCATAAAAGAGGGTGAACTGCTCAATATAGAAAATGGCCAGCCATTTGACACACCACTCTCGCCCTCATTAAAACAGAAAATATTCGAACTGATTCTTATGAGACATCTTTTGCAAAAAGAGGCAGAAGTACAGGCCGTAACCATTACTGTGAAACAACTCGACACCAAAGTTTCCCTCTATAAAGGCAATCGGCAGATGTCAGCATTTCTCAAGCGGTGGGGGCTGTCAAATATCAATTTTCGTGCTTTGGTACGAACAAGAATGTTAAGCGACAAGGTAACGGAACACTATATAAAGCGACTTGAAAAGGGGAAAAATATTTCTCAAGGCAGTCGCTCAACTGCACTCAAAGAGTGGGTGGAAAAACTAAAAAAACGGCAAAAAATAGTCTTATACCCTATTCCATAGGAGGATTTTGTGGGACGCATAATTTCGATTGTAAATCAAAAAGGCGGTGTTGGAAAAACAACAACTGCTGTCAATCTAGCCGCCTCTCTTGGCGTGTTAGAAAAGAGAGTATTGTTGGTTGATATGGATCCGCAAGGAAACGCATCCTCAATGGCGGCACTGCGTAAAAAGCCTGATGTTACCATCTATGATATGATGGCCGACAGCGAGCTGTTACAATATTATGATACCGATTTGCCCTGGATGAAGGTTATCCCCTGCGATCGTAATTTGACTGGTGCTGAAATTGAACTTCTTGGCATCGAAAATCGTGAATTTGTACTGCGAGAGACACTCTCACCACTGAAAGATGAGTTTGATTTTATCATCATTGACTCCCCTCCTTCACTCAACATTTTGACTATCAACAACATGGTTGCTTCTGACGCTATTATTGTTCCTATTCAGTGTGAATACTTTGCACTTGAAGGACTCACTGGCATTATTGAAACATGGAAAATGATGCAACAGTATAATGAACATTTAGCACTTGATGGCATATTGCTTACCATGTATGACAAACGAGTTCGGCTCACTTTTGATGTAGAGGACGATGTCAGAAGTCACTTTGGTGACACCGTATTTGAGACAGTAATCCCCCGCAATGTAAAGCTGAGTGAATCACCGAGTTTTGGCAAACCAATTATCCTTTATGACATCTCTTCAATTGGGGCAAAACAGTATCTTGCATTGGCAGAAGAATATATAAAACGAGGAGAAGGACAATGACTGAGACAAAGAAAACAAGAAAGTTGGGGCGTGGCCTTGGTGCTCTAGTGGGCGGAAGCAGTGACAAAGATTTGTTTGACTGCCCACTTGATAAGATAGAAGTTAATGAAAAACAACCACGAAAATATTTTGATGAGCAGCGGCTCAAAGAGCTCGCAGATTCAATTGATCAGTATGGCATTATTCAGCCTATCGTACTCAAGAAAAATGGTGCACGCTATCGTATTATTGCAGGTGAAAGACGCTACCGAGCTGCGAAAATGCTTGGTCTCAAGAATATTAAGGCGGTTCTTTTTCATGGTGAAGAAGAGTATCAAGTATCTCTTATTGAGAATTTACAACGAGAAGATCTCAACCCAATTGAAGTTGCTGAAGCGTATGCCGAGCTCGCATCCCGCTACAGTTATACCCAAGAAGAGCTTTCAAAAAAAGTGGGAAAAAGCAGGAGTGAAGTGGCTAACCACCTGAGACTCCTCAATCTTTCCTCAGTTCTTCTTGACTTTGTAAGACAAGGAAAACTTTCAATGGGACAAGTGCGCCCACTCACCGTTTTGCCAGAAGAGAGACAAATTGAGATGGCAGAACAGATTCTCAACGAAAAATTGTCAGCACGAGCTGTTGAAAGAATGACGAGAGTTGAAACATCCAAAGTAGCACAGTCAGCTTCAACCCGTTTTCGTAATCTTGAGAGAGTAGTCTCAGACAAAACAGGCTTGAAAATCAAAATATCAGCTAAAAAAGGCGATAAAATCGGCATCACAATGACACTTGATGAGAAGAGGTTAGTCGATTTGATTGACCATCTATCTAAGACAAGTTACTAATCTCAATGAGAATTCTTATTGTGGCACTCTCTCTTTTTGGATTTCTTATCCTCTCTGCGCGACCTCTCGTTGTTGTCATTGACGCAGGACACGGAGGAAAGAACAAAGGTGTCGTCTATAATGCTATCGAAGAGAAAGATTTGACGCTTGAGCTTGCACAAAAGATTGCGTTTTTTATAAGAAAACATTCAAATATAAAAGTTTTTATGACCCGTACAACTGATAAAAATGTCTCAATGAACCAACGAATCAAGTTTATCAATCAGATGAAACCAGACATCTTTTTATCAATTCACTTTAACGCTCAAATTTTACTGAAAAGCAATCGAGGATTTGAAATCTACTATCCTGCCGACCACCTTGAAAGGAGTCCGCAAGAGATTTTTGCAAATTATGACCGAATAAATCGCTCGTTTAAGTATGGAGCACTCTTCAAAAAGAGATATTTTAAGACAAACCTCACAACAATGTGGAAGTTGCCACTCAATTTGTTCAAAGCACATAGAAATCTGAAACTACTCAATGAGTCAAAACATCCCGGACTCCTTCTTGAAATTGCCTATCTTACAAATCCCGATGATCGCTCTTGCATTGAAAACCCAAAGTTTGTTAATGATGTTGCGTGGTATATTTTATCAGCATTAAAACAGATAAAGATTCAATAATGAAGACAAATAAGTAGAATAGCGGCGAAACGCACCGAGAGATTTGCGTTGTTGTTTATCACCTGAGAGGAGAAATTATGGATAAGCTTGATTTTATTGCCTGGGCGTTAGCGATTGGCGGCGGAATTGCACTTGTGGGTATTATTTGGAGTTATGCAAAAGGGCTGAAAAGCTCACCAATGGATATGTGGCTGATGTTCATCTACAATGCTGTTGAGTATACTGCATACGCCTCAATGAATATGGCACTTGTGTTGTGGTTGACAGCCGATTGTGGAATTAGTGATATTGGCGCAGGCACCTATATCGCTGCATGGTCAATTATGCTCAGTATTATAGCGGTGTTAACTGGTGCTATTGTCGATACTATCGGCATTCGGAAAACTTTGTTAATTAGTATAATCTTTCTGTTGATTTCCCGCTTTTTTATGGCGTGGGTAACAGATCCTGTCTTTCTTTTCATCTCAGGATTTATCCCACTCGCAGTTGGTTTTGCCATTGTTGGACCGATGATATCTGTTGCAATAAAACGGTACACCACAAAAGAGACAGCAGCACTTGGATTTGGTCTTTTCTATGTGCTTATGAATCTTGGATACGCTGGTGGTGGATTTCTGTTTGATATCGTTCGTGGCGCATTCGCCATTAAAGATGGCGCAGGAAAAATAATCAATGAGAATGCTGGAGTCACCCTGATTGGACACCATTTCAGCACCTATCAGATGTTTTTTGTTATTGGATTCGGACTCACTTTAATCAGCCTTATTATTGCCTATTTTCTCAAAGGACATATTGAATTGAACGAAGAAGGCGATATCGTTGAAATACCAAAGAAAGATTTAGGCAGTGGACTTGATGCAATCAAAAAGTCAGCTATAGAGGTTGGCGCACAGATGAAATCTGTGGCGATTGAAAAGATTTTCTGGGTCTATCTTGGAATGCTGTCACTGACACTGTTTGTCCGTTTTGTCTTCTATCACTTCGCATACACTTTCCCAAAATATGGCATTAGTGTTCTTGGTGAAGGAGCAAAAATTGGTAATATCTACGGCGTGTTAAACCCTGCATTGATTATCTTTATCGTGCCGCTTATAGCCTATATGACAAAAAAAGTATCATCATATAAGATGTTAATTATTGGCTCGCTCGTCTCTGCTGGTTCAACTTTTATCGCCGTAATTCCCGCATCATTTTTTGAGCCACTTACCACCTCGACACTTGGTCAACTTATTTTCATCAAATGGCTTAATCTTGGCAATTCTGTTGCAGATTTAGCGGGAGCAAATGCACCAACACCAGAGTATTGGCCACTCATATTCTTCATCTTCTTTTTCACCATTGGCGAGGCAATTTGGTCGCCACGGTTGATGCAGTTTACTGCAGAAATCGCGCCAAAAGGAAAAGAGGGAACCTACATTGCACTTTCAATGTTGCCGTGGCTTCTTGCAAAGTTTTTTGTTGGTCCAATGTCAGGAATTCTTATTCACGAGTATACACCGTTTAAAGATGGTCATCCACTTCCGCCAGCAGCAGATCACGCAATGGTCTGGGTGTGGATTGGCGGCATGGCACTGATTACGCCAGTTGCACTTTTTGTGCTTGGAAAACCACTCCTTCGCATTCTAAAAGTTGATGGCCACGAAGAGGGAATTTCTTCTCTTGAAGAAGCCGCTGTAGACGAGATTGTTGCTGACGAATAGTTTTCCGTTTTACATTTAAAAGAGATTTACAGGATTTATACTTAGAAATTATTCAATTTCAATGCCTTGTTTGCCGGCCACTATGTTTGTAACATTTTTAAAGTTTTTTGAGAATGAAAAATTGATAGGATGCGCTCCTTGTTTTTTTAATAAATAGATGATACTCTAGCCACGCAAAAAACTGAGACACGAGGATTTCATGTCAACGCGGCAAGATGTTACAAATCGGCTTCACGCTATCGGCTTTAACAAGCTTGAGGCGGATGTCTATGTTACCCTTTTACGAGAATCCCCACTGACTGGATACCGCATCGCAAAACTGCTTGGAAAGGCGGCGGCAAACACATACAAAGCACTAGAATCATTGAAAGACAAAGGTGCTGTTGTCGTAGAGGAAGGAACAAATAACAAATTTTACAGCGCGGTCAGCTTAGATGACTATTTCCACCAGCTAGAATCCTCGCTTAAAACAAGCAAACTCTTTTTAGAAGAGCATCTGCACCGAATGGCGACGCTTCCGAGTGAAAATAAGATTCACTGGCTTAAGAATTATGAACAACTAGAGCAAAAGTTGATTTCAATGATTACCAATTCTGTTTATACGGTTATTGTTGATGCATTTCCTCCTCTACTAGAAAGCATAACACCACATCTGATTACCGCCTCAAAAGCTGGGGTAAGAATTGTGATAAATGCCTATGAACCAATCGAGATTCCGGGGTGCCAAGTTATCATAAAAGAGAATGCTCAGCGAGTGATGAAACTGTGGGCAGGAGACTGGATTAACATCGCTGTTGATGGTCGAGAGTTTCTTATCTCTGCAGTCTCTAAAGATGTCAATCGTACCGCACACGCTCTGTGGAGCAATAGTGCATTTCTCTCCTTTTTTCAATTTAATGGTTTTCGATATGAGATGATGTTTTCACGCCTTGCACAACATCTTAAAAAGCTTGGGCATATCGATGTCGTTGATGATGTTTTTCGTGAACTTGAAGGTTTGTCAACAACTAATCTTCCTGGCTATTTAGATCTTCTTGATCAGTTTGGCGAAGATGAATAGTCAAAAACCGACACTAACAGGATGGCGATTGCGGCTTAACCGCATTATTTTCTTTTCAGACACCCCTGCTGGAAAGCTCTTTGACTTGCTACTTCTGGTCGTTATTCTTCTCTCTGTTTTGACTGTTATGCTCGAAACTGTCATCTCTTTTCAACAAGAGTATGGAGATATTCTTCTTGCATTTGAATGGATTTTCACGCTCCTTTTCACTATTGAATATTTCACGCGAATCCTCTCGTCAGAAAAACCACTTCGCTATCTTTTCTCCCCTCTTGGTATTATTGATTTTCTCGCAGCGGTGCCTCCTCTTCTTCTCCTTTTTGTTGGTGTATCCCCACTTCTGATGATGGTTCGTATCTTTAGAATGCTCCGGATTTTCACAATACTAAAACTTGCACGCTACATCGGAGAGGCAAACTTGCTGGTTGATGCTCTTCGTGCCAGTCGATATAGAATTATCGTCTTTGTCATAACTGTCATCTCTATTGTTACGGTGATGGGAACACTGATGTATGTGATTGAGGGGCCACAATATGGCTTCACTTCAATTCCTAAAAGCATCTACTGGGCTGTTATTACACTGACAACAGTTGGGTATGGAGATATCGTTCCTCACACCGTTCTCGGTCAAGCAATGAGCAGTATGATTATGTTGCTTGGATATGCTATGATTGCCATTCCAACAGGAATTATTACCATGCAAATATCACATAATATTTCGCCACAAAAAGGGGAGAGAAGATGTCCTCAGTGTGGCGCGAAAGAGCTCGATAAAACTGACCGTTATTGCAAACAATGTGGAAAAAAGTTAGCGGAGAATTAACCTATGTTTCGTGATAAGAAATTTTCAGTCGCGTGGTTTAAGAACTACTATTTGCTTGTTCTTGGTGCCTCAATATCGGCATTTGGATATGCTCTTTTTCTTATTCCAAACAAAATTATTCCTGGTGGACTGTTTGGGATAACCACCACACTATACTACCTTTTTGATCTCCCTCCTGGCACAATGGCAATTGCAATGAATATCCCCCTTCTTATCATAGGAGTCAAAATTCTCGGACCACGATTTGGAATGAAAACAGTACTGGGAATGTCACTTATTAGTATTTTAACCGATTTATTCACCTTTTTAGGCCACAATAGAGCCCTTTCACACGATATGATTACGAGCACCCTCGTTGGAAGTTTCCTTGTTGGCTTTGGAGTTTCACTCATATTTAAGGCAAAGGCAACCACAGGTGGCACCGATATTGTTGGTCAAATCCTCTATAAAAAGCATCATATTCCTGTCGGCAAGACGATGTTGTTGCTCAATGTTTTTATTATCGGATTTGGTGGCATCGCACTCTGGTACAACAAAGAGGGCATTGACCTTTTCTCACTCTATGTTTACGCATTTATGGGAACCTATGTTGCAAACAAGGTGATTGATGTTTCGCTTGAAGGACTCTCATATTACAAAAGTCTTTTTATCATCAGCAATCAGTATGAAGAGATTAAATTGTTCATTACTGAAACACTGCACCGCGGTGGCACACGAATTCCAGGTAAGGGTCTTTTTAATGATGACAATCGACAAATTATCTTCACAACGCTCAATCGAAGAGAGACATCTATCATAAAATCAACAATCAAAAAGATTGATCCGCAAGCGTTTGTGGTTGTCTTTCAAACAAGTGAGATTTTTGGACAGGGATTTATGCCATTAGACGATAAAGAGTAGAGGAAAAAATGATTGAATTAGCTCGTTTTATAGCTTCAAATAGCTCTGAGAAAGGGGCAAAAATTATTCTCTTTGGGATTCCGTATGATGCAACATCATCATTCCGATCAATGAGTAGAAACGGAATGAAAATGGTGCGTCTTATCAGTGAAGATGCCATTGAAGAGTTTTCATTTGCACAAAAAAGTGGGCTTGAAGATGTGCCGTTTTTTGATGCTGGAGATATGGAGCTGATGGTGGGCGACCCCACAGTAATGATTCAAAAAGTTGGTGATGAACTTGTCAAACCACTCTTTGAGAATCGCATTGCAGTCGCAGTTGGAGGAGAACATCTTGTCTCTCTGCCACTCATAAAACACGCTCTGAAAAATGCACCAAACCTGACTGTTTTGCAGTTAGATGCACACGCTGACTTGCGGCTTGCCTATGCTGGGCAATCTCTTTCCCATGCTTCTGTTATGAAGCTGTCACTTGATGCTGGAGTCAAAAAACTCGTGCAACTTGGCATTAGAAGTGGCGACAAAGATGAGTTTGAGATGCGTAAAAATGACAAACGAATTATCCCGGCAAACTCAATTCAAGAGGCGGTAGATTCTCTTGAAGAAGGCGGACAAATATATCTGACCGTTGATATAGATTATTTTGATCCATCGGTGGTCCCCGGAACAGGAACACCAGAGTCTGGCGGAGCAAAATTTAGTGATTTCATTGCCCTTATCACACTATTAAAGAAAAAAAAGGTTCGTTTTGTCGGCGCCGACATTACAGAGTTAGCACCAGAACTAGACAGCAGTGGACGCTCGACTGTCTTTGCTGCACAAATTCTTCGGGAGCTCTTAATTGGCATTAATGAAACATTTAACAGGTGAAAATAGATACTTTATTATAAAGGAGAAAAGTAGAAAATGAAGACAATGCACATCGCTTTTGCAACGGATGAAGGGAAAGAATTTATTGATAGACACTTTGGAGATGCCAACTTTTATGACATCTATAATCGGTGTGAAGATGGCCTCTGTTTTTCAAAAAGAGTAACAAACACCACAGAGGAAGAAGAGGGACACGCAGACCCTAAAAAGGCAAAAGGAATTACTTCAATTTTACAGAAAAGTGGTATTAACATTGTTGTTTCTCGCGTTTTTGGACCAAATATCAAAAGAATTAGCAAAAAATTTCTCTGCCTCGTCGTCTCGGAGGGAAATATTGAAGAGAGTATCGATTATATCATATCACATCAAGAAGATTTGTTATCTGAAATGGAAAAAGAGACAAAAATAGTGAAAATATCGTTAGGAAATTAACTGTTTCGAGGTTTTTTATCGCCTAGCGAAATCATCTCTTGTGTTTTAAGAGAATGGGTGGTAAAGGTTTTTTGCAAAACGGAATGCGAACGAATTAGGTTTTAGAAAGGAGTTTGTTATGAAAAAGTTCTTAGTGGTTTTCATGGTGTTGTCGTTGTTTTTTATTAGTTGTGGTGATGGTCAAAAAGATTCAGGTAACACAGCTGATACGACAGACACAGCAGACA
>JAGLDR010000089.1 GCA_023145475.1 bacterium | reverse complement strand
CTTGCAATTGCAGCAATGACCTTTATTTCGTGGCAGTGGGCATATGGATTTATGTTTACAGACCTTCAGCCACAATATATCTACACTGCTGGATACAAACCGCCATTTTCCATCTCACTTTTGATGGGGAGATTTGAAGCATTCTTAACGCTTTTCATCAACATTGTTGCACTATTAAGTGCTTTCTTTATGGCTGATGTATTTAAGAAAAAGGGCGCGTCCGCGATGGCTGTTTACCTTCTCCTTGTGATGGGATTTAACGGCTTAGTAATGACACGAGATATCTTTAATATGTTTGTATTCCTTGAGATTATTTCAATCGGAACTGCTGGCCTTATCTTACTTGAAACTAATGTTCGCGCTTTGGGTGCTGGTTTCAAATATATGATTGCTGGCTCGATAATCTCTGGTTTTTTACTCTTAGGAATTGCCTTTTTGTACAGCTATACAGGCACACTGAACATTGATGACTTGATTAAAAATGATGTTGCATCACTCACTATTGCCGCTCCCGCAATCTTTTTGATTGTTGTAGCGCTTATTATTGAGCTCAAGCCATTTCCTGCAAACGGATGGGCACTTGATGTCTATGAAGCTGCACACCCTGGCCTTGCGGCACTCATTTCTGGTGCTGGAACAACATCGATTCTCTATGCACTCTATAAAGTGCTTGAGTTTGGTGGACTCTACTGGTCAACAGCCACCGCAGTTGTCGGGCTTATCACCTTTGCTGGCTCTAACCTTCTTGCACTTAAACAAGATAAACCAAATAGACTGCTAGGATACTCATCTATTGCACAAGTCGGTCTTCTTATGATGATTATCGGCCTGAAAAATGTGCTTGGTGGCGACTTTGTCTTTATCTTTGCAGGAATTGTTATTACCCACATATTGGCAAAGACAACTCTCTTCTGGATTTCAGGTATTATCAAGCAAAGTACTCTTAAAGGATGGGCTCTTGTTCGTGCTAATCCACTCTTGCTTGTTCTTGCTGGCACTGCCATTTTTGCTCTTGCTGGATTTCCTCCATTTCCCTCATTTTTTGCGAAGTGGAAGTTGATTATGAGTCTCGCTGACGGCAGCCAGTATATCTGGGTTGGCGTTATTCTGACTGCATCTCTTATTGAAGTCATCTATCTTTTCAGATGGCTTGGCTTTATGATTAAAATTGATATCCCAGAAGAAGGCAGAGAACTTACACGCAAGTTTATGATTGCAGTACCGACACTCACAGTCGTTGCACTCTATGCTGTAGGATTCTACTTTGCCTTTTTAAGCGGAATTGCTATCACTGGTGGAATACTCCTTGCGTTGTCAGCTATCATTCTTTTTGCACTGGATTGGCTGCCTGCAAAGGTGAAAAACACTCTGGTTATTGGTGCAATGGGCTACTACGCATGGTGGTTATATGCCGCGGTTGATGGACTTCGAGTCCTCTTTGTTGTCGTTTTTCTTATCGGTGGAATCATTCTTTTTATCACTGGTTATTATAGAAGTGGAAAGAGAGTGGGCTTCTATCCCGTTGCTATCTTAATGTACGCTGGCCTTGGTCTTCTTTTAGAAGCTCAAACAATGCTTGCATTCTTTATGGCGTGGGAAATTATGACAGCCGGTTCATACTTTCTTATTATTCGTGGAAAGAAATCTATGCCTCACGGCCTGAGTTATCTTATATTCTCTGTTGGTGGTGCATACTTAATGATGGCTGGATTTTCTATCGTATTCAGTTTAACAGGCGACACATCTCTTGTTGCAATTGGTCATGTTGGCGAAGTTTCCGGCATTGTATTTGCTCTGCTTGCAATCGCTTTTATGACAAAAACAGCCTCAATCCCTCTGCACATCTGGTTACCAGGAGCGCACGGTGAAGCTGAAAGTGATGTCAGCCCGATGGTCTCTGCTGTCCTTTTAAAAGCAGGTGTTTTTGGCTTAATGATTCTTATGCTTGCCATTAGAAACCCCTTACTTTATGGTGTTGATTTAGCATATGTTTTGGGCTGGATTGGTGCTCTGACTGTACTACTCGGCAACCTTATGGCTGTCTTTCAAGAAGATGCAAAACGACTTCTTGCCTACTCAAGTGTTGGACAACTCGGATATGTTGTCTTCAGTCTCGCATTTATGTCACACCTTGGCTGGCTGACTGCTGCTGCATTTACTATAAATCACTTTATATTTAAGGCACTCCTCTTCCTTGTCGTTGGTGGCGTCGTTATGAGAGTGAAAACAAAAAATATGTACGAAATGGGTGGACTTATCAAAAAAATGCCATTCTCCTTTGTTGCAATGCTTATAGGAATTATAACCCTTGCTGGAATGCCACCACTCTCTGGATTTTCTGGAAAATGGCTCTCCTACAATGCAGTAGTTGCAAAAGGATGGTATCTCCAAGGTGCCATGGTTTCCGTTGGTGGACTGGTTGCATTTCTCTATGTATGGCGTCTCATTCACTCTATATTCCTTGGGCAACTTAAAGATGAACACCGACATGTTAAAGAGGCTCCAATTTGGTTTTTGATTCCTCAATATATCTTTGTTGCTGCCATCATGGTCTTCTCTTACGGCCCTGCATTTATTCTTGAGCCTGTCGGAAAAGTGTTAATAAAGTACTTCCCCGCTGGCGCACTTGCATGGGAAGGACAGTTGGCGAAGTCACAGTTTGGATACTGGGATGGCGTCGGCATCATGAATGTAACGATGATTCTCTTTGTGATTATTGGACTGTGGCTCTTTTTTATTGGACGAAAAACCAAAATTGTTAAACAGTTCAACATCGTATTTGCCGCTGAACGGCCAAGTCATCCTGAAACGACACATATTGCCTACAATGTCTTTGCGTTTTACAAGAAGGCGTTTGGCTTTTTAGTACTTCCTATTGCTACTGCATTTTGGGAATTTCTTGCAGAGATGGTGCACAGTGTGGCACATTTTGCTCGCAAAATATACACAGGAAATGGACAGACTTACGCTATCCATGTGCTGATGTTTGTTGTCGTCTTTTACCTCATCACAATTGGAGGCTAAATAATGAATTTTGACTGGATAAAAATTCTCTACTCCCTGCTAACAATTTTTATTGTTATGAACATCGGACTTGTTCTTCAGGGAATTATGAGAAAACTTGGTGCCCGCGTCGGAAGAAGACACGGAATTAGAATATATCAGGCCTACATTGACCTCATAAAGAACTACTCCATCAGAAGCTCAGTTTCTCACGGTGTTATGTTCTTTCTTGGACCAGTATTTCGGCTTGCTGGCGGCGTTGGCATGTTGCTCTTTTTGCCGGTAATTTACGGCTCAGAACACTTTTCTAACTTCTCTCATTACGGTGATGTTACTCTGATTATGTACTTTATGTTTTTAGGTATGCTCGGAATGGCAATGGGCGCTGGAGAAGCGGGACACCCCTATTCTCCAATCGGCATCTCTCGTGGCCTCGCTCAGTTGACCGCATCCGAAGTTCCATTGATATTGGCTATCATCTCTGTTATGGCTCAGTATCAAACATTTTCAATTACTGAAATTGTAGCAGCGCAGCAAGGTGGCATAATGAACTGGACACTCTTTACGAATCCATTTGCTACTGCTGCCGCTATGCTCTCTTTTCTTGGAGCGATGGGACGAGCACCCTTCTCTGTTGTCATTGCCCCTCAAGAGATTCCCATTGGACCTCCAACAGAGTTTAACTCAACCTATTTGGCAGTATTGCAAACCAACCGAGCAATATTTCCTGTTGCAAAGGTTATTTGGTATATGGCTCTCTTCTTTGGCGGTGCAACAAGTTGGCCGATACTGATTATCAAGGCGATTATAATCTATTTCTGGTCTGTCTTTGTTGGAGCCGTATTCCCTCGCTTTCGAATTGAGCAATCTCTTCGTTGGTTTGTAAAAATCCCGGCACTGCTGGGTGTAATAGCAATTATTCTGGTACAGGTGTAGATATGACAAAAAAAGATTTAGAAAAGAGAATCGTCACTGGACCCGATGGCAAACAGTTTGAAATAGATCCAATTAAAGACTATTTCTTGGACGCAAAGCCAGAAGTTCACTCTCCGACCTCTTTCAAAGTAGTTGAAAAGTTTCTTAACTGGGCACGATCAGAGTCTATTTGGATTCTTGGATATGGAACTGGTTGTGGTGCAATGGAGTTACCACCTTTGATGACACCTCGATTTGATGCCTACAGATTTGGCATTCAAATGCGACCAACACCCAGACAGTCAAACTTGTTGATTGTTTCGGGATATCTTGGCATTAAAACACTGAAAAGAGTTATTCGTAGCTACGAACAAATGCAAAACCCGAAATATGTTATAGCTCTTGGAAGCTGTACAATCAACGGTGGAATGTATTGGGACAGTTACAACACAATCAACAGATTAGATTACTATATGCCTGTTGATCTCTATGTTACTGGATGTATGCCACGCCCCGAGGCACTTCTTGCTGGTTTTGACAAACTCAAAGAGCTTATCAGAACAGGACAAGCAGAAAATGCAAACAAATATGCAGAGAAGTTTGATTGGTATAAAAAGAATCAAAAACAGATAATCAAAGATTGGGATATGCCCGATTACAACTGGTAGAGGAAAAAAATGAAAGCTACTTTAGAAAGATTAAAAGGTTTTTTTGGAGCCTCTGATGAGGTGATTCAAAGAGATGACCTTGTTTTCCTTACGGTTGATAAAGAGAACTTGGTATCTGCTCTCACCTATCTCAAAAACGAAGCTGGCTTTAAGCATCTCGTTATGATGTCTGTTGCTGATTGGCTTGAAGAGGGAAAATTCCAATTTACCTACCATGTTAATAGTCACGAATTGAAAAAAGATATAGCTCTTCGTGTCTTTATCAACAGAGACAACGAAGATATGTATACTATTCATACACTGTGGCCAACTGCAATGGTTTATGAACGGGAAAATAGAGAGATGTTCGGCATCAACTTCCCTGGATGTCCTCGTGTTGAAGAGAATTTTGTTCTTGAAGGATGGGAAGAGATGCCTCCTAATAGAAGAGACTTTGATACAAAAGAGTACTCCGATAAAACTTTCTTCCCTCGTGATGGACGCACAACCAATGATCCTCGGGAATATATGAAAGAGAAACTCTACTCTGAGGAGGAAAAATAATGGTTAATTGGAAAGAAGATAGAAGTAAATTTCCTGAAAAGAACCCTGATGGAACAAATAAGATAGATTTAAACTCCCACAAATTTGTTAAAATTTGGCAGGGACCGCAACATCCAGGTGTTACAGGAAACATGGCTCTTGAACTCACTGTTCAAGGCGATGAAATTATGGAATCAAAAACACATGTTGGTTATCTCCACCGTGGTTTTGAG
The DNA here is from genome assembly GCA_023145475.1 of bacterium. Lineage (GTDB taxonomy): Bacteria > UBP6 > UBA1177 > UBA1177 > JAGLDR01 > JAGLDR01. The sequence continues at coordinate 7,481 of JAGLDR010000089.1, read as the reverse complement.
AAATTGATGGAGAGACGGCGTTATATTCAATGTTTTCCCATTTGTATTCGTGTCTGCGTTCCTGAACCTGACTCAAATGAGTACTGCCTTGCTGCTGCAGCAGAAGAGCTTGGTGGCATCGAAGTTCCAGAAAAAGCAAAATGGCTCAGAACATTAGCTTTAGAAATGGCTCGACTTGCCAACTATCTTCAGTGGACTGGCGGCCAGTGCGGAAGTCTTGGCATGGGAACTGTCGGACAGTGGACAATGTATCTGAGAGACTATGTTCTCGATAGATTCGAAGAGCTCACTGGTGGTCGTGTTTACCACATGTATATCATTCCTGGTGGCGTAAGAAGCAATGTACCTGACGGCTTTGAAAAGCGTATGAATGAAGTGCTTGACGAGATAGAGACAGTGATGAACAAAGACATCTACAATATGATGTTTAATAATGCTGTCTTCAAAACTCGTACCGTTGGCGTTGGTTATATCGACCCTAAAATCATGGAAGATTACGGTGTAACTGGGCCAAATGCTCGTGCTGGTGGACTTATCAAAGATGTGAGAAAAGATTATCCCTATCTTATCTATGACAAACTTGATTTTGAAGTTGCTCATGGCAAAGATTCAGATATCTATACAAGAGCAATGGTCAGACGAAACGACCTCCTCACCAGTGTCAGTTTGATTCGTCAAATTCTTGCCAAAATGCCAAAAGATAGAGAAATTATGGCAAAAATGCCAAATGTTCTCCATTGGAAAATCCCCAAAGGGCAAACTTATGCTCGAATTGAGGCAAGCAGAGGCGAATTTGGCTATTTTATGACTTCCGACGGATCGGCATACCCAAGAAGAATTGTCGTTAGAGGTCCGAGTTATACACACGCAATGTCTCTGTTTGAAAAGATGCTTATCAATGCAAACATTGCCGATGTTGCTGCAACTATGGTTTCCCTGCATACATGTCCGCCTGAGATAGAGAGGTAATGATGAAAATAAAAGATGTACTACAGCCATTTACCGCGTGGAAAAATCTTGTTAAAGAGCCGATTACCATTGGTGAACCACACAAAAGAGAGGGCGCTCCTCGCTATCGTGGATTTCACCAAAACAGTATGGATAAATGTATCGGTTGCGGAACATGTGAAGATATCTGTCAAAATGCTGCTATTGATATGGTTCCTGTTGAAGGTCAAGAAACAACACACAGTGATAGTGGACTTCGCCCAAAGATAGATTATGGACGTTGTTGCTGGTGTGCACTCTGCGTCGATATCTGTACCACTGGCTCACTCACAATGTCAAATGAATTTAAGTGGGTTGAAGTTGATCCTGATGCATTCCGCTTTATCCCTGGTGCTGACAAAAAGCCATGGGACGATATAGAGGCGGGCTACGACAGAGCTGATCACTATGAACTGCACAACTTTGAAAGAGAAGATATGGTTGAGCTTGCACCTGAAGTTCGTGACCACTCTTTTGTTGAGATTGTACAAGGGTACTCTAAAACACAGGCACAAAAAGAGGCTGATAGATGCGTTGAATGTGGCATCTGTGTTGCAACTTGTCCTGCTCACATGGGAATTCCTGATTATATTCGAGCAATTAGAGAAGATGACATCGAACTTGGCCTGAAAATTCTCTATGAAACAAATCCACTTCCTGAAGTATGTGGCCGTATCTGTACTCACAACTGTGAAGCAGTCTGTTCAATGAAGTACAGAGGCGACGCAATCTCAATTAGATGGCTCAAACGCTACATTGCTGACCAAGTTGCCCTGAGTGACTATAAAGGTATTCTTAACCAAAATACGATTGAAAATAACGGCAAAAAAGTTGCAGTTATCGGTTCAGGGCCTGCGGGACTCTCTGCTGCGTACTATCTTGCACTGCTTGGATACGGTGTTAAAATTTTTGAAGCATTCCCCGAGTCTGGCGGCATGATGAGATATGGAATTCCTGAATATCGACTTCCCTACGATCAAATTGATAAAGATGTTGATTATATCCTCTCTCTCGGTGTTGAGATTGAGTACAACACCCGTGTTGGAAAAGATATTACCCTTGAAACACTGCAAAAAGAGTATGATGCAATATTCGCAGGAACAGGATTGCATATCGGAAGAAAACTTCCTGAGAAGTTCCTTCCAGGGAGTGATCACGAGCATGTTTTTGCTGCTGCTGACCTTCTCCGTGAAGTAACAATGGGACAAGAAATTCATGTGCCTAAGAAAGTTGCCGTCATCGGTGGTGGAAATGTTGCAATGGATATATCTCGAACAATAGCACGACTTCAAAAAGTGAAATATGGTAAAGTACAGCTCACCACAACTGCTCTTGAAACTGAAGAAATTATGCCAGCAGACAGAGAAGAGATTGTAGAGAGTCGTGAAGAAGGCATCGTCATTATGCCTGGCTGGGGTCCTGTCAAAGTTGAGACAAAAGAGGGAAAGATTACTGGTCTTCACCTTCGTGAATGTATCTCTGTCTTTGATGAGACTGGTCGCTTTGGACCAAAATTCAATGAAGATAACACTACCTTTGTTGAAGCTGATATGATTGTTGAATCAATTGGACAAGGAATGGATATCTCTTACACCGAATCACTTGGAGACAAGTTAGAAATGGGTGAAAGAGGCAAAGTAAAAACAGATGGATACTATCAATCATCACTACCATGGCTCTTTATTGGTGGCGACATTGTGCAAGGACCTGATGTTATTCATGGTATAGCAAATGGACACCTTGCAGCAAAGGGTATTGACAAATTTATCCGAGGTGAAAAATCATGAGAAATTTAAGAGTAAAAGAGATTATAGAGTACGCAAAGAAACTAGAACATGAAGCATTCTCATTCTATACAACTGCTCTGAAAGTTGCGTCAGACAAGACAAAAGAGTTGATTCAAGAGTTGGCTTTTGAAGAGGAGAAACACTACAATCTGCTTGATAAACTGCTTAATGACAAGAATATCACACCTAACACTTTTGATACAATGCTCTCTGTTGACACATCTCTTATGGATACCCTTGATAACTCTGAAAACATTACCGAATCAACAGATGAACTCACCATTCTCAATATTGCTGCAAAAAGAGAACTTGATACAAAAGCACTCTATGCTATGTATTTGACCTTTGATGAGCTTCCTCAAAACATCTTTGAAATCTTTGAGAATCTTGCGAATCAAGAAGAAGGTCACTACAACATTATTCAAACAAAAATCAAACAACTTTAATCTATTCATACAGCCGAAGAACTGAAACCACATAGCTTCTTGTCTCTGAAAATATCAAGACTTACAAGGATTTTTGAATTTCTCTGACTTTTTCAATTGAAAGATTTGTGACCTTCACAACAAATGCGACATCTGAACCATTAAGAAGCATTTGTCTTGCAACAGAGAGAACTCCTTGTTGCATTCCTTGTTGAACTCCTCGCTCAACCCAAGTATCAATTGCGTTTGGCATGACATCCTCCTTCTCTAAATCCGTCTCTTCTATTAAACGCTCTAATTCATTTTCGTCAAGCTTTTTCGTCCGAACAAGATAGTTGATGTAAACCACTAACACATCTTTATCAGTACGAAAAAAGTCACTCTTGTGCCATAAATTAAGTGCTGTAACGATGCTTTCCATATTGTTTTGATAAGTTGCCTTCATAAACAGAATAGAAGTGATAAGAAAAATATTATTATGAAGTTTTTCTCGCTCATAGGCTGTTAAATTCCACCGATTTGTGTCAAACAGCGAATAAGAGAAATTAAGAAGATAGCGTTTTATTGAATCATCAACAGAAAACATATCTGAAAACTGTCTTGCTATCTTCCATTTCTTCGCGCCATGATAAAACACAACAGGAATAATTACTCGGTAACGGATTTTCCTCTTCTCTTCTTCGGCGTCATCAACATCTTTTTGCCACATTGCTGTCATATAGGAGAGGAGCTGATAAAATATCCGCTCTTTTTGGTCGGTTTTATGCTCAAATAGAATGTATATTTCAGCGGGATTCCTGGTTGCTTTTAGTTCCGTTCTAACCACCAAATCTGAAAAGATTTTCTTGTCTTTTGTCCTATTTAGGTGGGTTGATTGCACAATAGTAATCGAAGAAAAATCAATGGCGTCAGACAGTTCTTTCGGCAGTTCTGCGAGCAGAAAATCTCGTGCATTTTCTCTTCTTTCAAAAGTTGCACGAAAAAAATTATCGTGTAGATTTGTTATTCCATTTTTTTTGCCTTTTTTTGTTCCCATTTTTTATCTTCCTCACATCTTTTCGAAACCGTTCATACAGCCGAAGAACTGAAACCACATAGCTTCTTGTCTCTGGATTATCATATATCTTCCCCGCAAGACGACCTGTTTTATGCGTTGAGCGATTTTCAGAGTTCCATGTTCCGCCATTGTATCCAGAAAGAGTCTTCACCATATCCCCTCGATTATAGGTCATCAGTGCCGCAAGAAACTTCACCCCACACGGAATAGCAATCTCTGGACGATGGAGTTGCGAATACTCACACTGTGCGAGCTTCGCCGTTCGTGGCATCATCTGCATCAGTCCATAGGCACCAGCATGACTCTTTGCATGAGGATTACCACGAGATTCTTGATAAATCACCGCATAAATCAGAGCAGTATCCAGAAAAATTTCCCTGCCATCAACCACAAATGGATAGTCAATAACCGCCCGGTTCACTAAGCGATGGTGAGAGATAATAATACTCTGTGCAACTGAATTTTGGAATGAGACAAGTGCAAACAAGAGAAAAAACAGTTTCATCAGCTACTCCGGAGTCGCAAAAGGAAGATCATCTGCCTTCGATGCGGCATCTTTTGTTGCACCCTTCATATATTCAAGCAGTCTCTCTTTTGAAAACTGTTTTTCGAGGGTATCCATATCGGCATGTTTTCTCAGTGCATTTAACTCTTCCGTTCCCATATTTGTTGATTGTAAAACGGCTGACATAATCTTTTGACCAAGATTGCCATTGTCTAATGCCTGAGTTTTATAAGCAGTATACATATCATGAAATCGCTTTCGATATTTTGACTCAGCAAGAAGCTCTTGACCAAGTCCCGCCTTCTCCCATGCCTCATAAACAGCCATCTTTGCAAGCGTTACACCACTCAAATTACCTTTTAATGAGTACTTTTGATATTTCCCAACCAACTTTCGCTTCACTGACAATGCTTTTTTTCCCCATCTCATAAAGTAAGAGCGATACTTGTCATCCATCATTCCGACCATCTTCTCGCCACCTCGCTTCAACATATCTTCAACACTCTTACCATCCATACCTGGATAACTATGCGACAGCTCCTCCTTGATAGATGCTTTCCAATTCTCTTTTGACAAATCTTTAATCTTTGAGCCAATTCTCTTTGCTTCAATTGCAATTTTGTACAATTTTGTCAGCCCTCCTATCACCTTTGTGATATTTGGAATCACCTGTGATGTTGAGATTGAGTTTGCAGTTGCTGCATGTTTGTTAAGAAAAATCATCTGAGTAACAATAGTGTTCAGTGCTGCATTCTCTTCGCCAAAAAGTGACGCATGTAAAACAGTTGTCATCAAGATTAGCAAAATAGCTAACAGTGCAATTTTTTCTTTCATGGAACCCTCCCTTTTGTTCTATAGAGTATAGCGGAATCTTACAGGATAAAAAGAGGTAAAATGTGATGTTATTATCATTTTTACAGAAGAAACACGCCATAAACGAAAGCAAAAGACAAAAAAACATATCAATAATAACAGTGAGTTACTGATTCTCAAAAGAGTATTAGTAAAATATACTAACAAAATAATTTTTCTTCCACTTTTCACTTGATTTTTTTGCATTGAAGTGCTATCGTGCTGTGTTGAATCGAAGTGATTTACTGTTGGTCAATTTTCGGAGGTTACTATGGCTGCAAAAGGTTATGTCGAAGTGGCAGTTGAAGTGTGCAAAGGTTGCGGTCTTTGCGTTACTGTTTGCCCTGTCAAATGTCTTGATATTAAGATGGATGATACCAACTCGTATGGGTTGCATTACTCTCATCAAACAGCAGATACTTGCATTGCGTGCACAAATTGCGCAATTATGTGTCCAGATGCCGCGATTACGGTTTACAGAAAGAAAAAAGAAGCTTAACTTTATGGAGGAGGCTGTCGTGTCAAAAAAAGAGATAGCATTTATGAAGGGCAATGAAGCCCTTGCCGAAGCGGCTATTAGAGCCGGAATGAATGGATATTTTGGATATCCTATTACCCCACAATCAGAAATTATTGAATACCTCACCCGTGAGGTTCCTAAACACAAGTTCGTTGTCCTTCAAGCCGAAAGTGAAGTTGCATCTGTTAACATGTTGTACGGTGCCGGTGGTGCTGGAGCCCGTGTTATGACTTCAACTTCATCTCCTGGATACTCACTAATGATGGAAGGTGTTTCATACATCGCATGTGCTGAAATCCCAGCTGTCTTTGTTAATGTTCAACGAGGCGGTCCCGGCCTTGGAACTATTCAGCCTGGTCAAGGTGATTATTTTCAAGCAGTTAAAGGTGGTGGACACGGCGATTATCGCGTGATTGTTTTAGCTCCCAACTCTGTTCAAGAGATGGTCGACCATACAATTCTTGCGTTTGATTTGGCTGATAAATATCGCAACCCTATTCTTATTCTCTCTGATGGTGCCATTGGTCAAATGATGGAAAAAATTGAACTCCCTCCAATGCGTGAATTTAAGACAACTGAAGAGCAAAGAGAAGCAAAACCGTGGGCAACTAACGGAAGAAAAGACGGAAGAAAGCAAAATGTTCTGACATCTCTTAACATCATCAGTGAAGATATGGAACGCAAAAACGAAGAGCTTCAAGCAAAATATAAGATAATAGAAAATAACGAAGTTCGCCTAGAAGAGTACAATATGGATGATGCCGACATTATCATTAGTGCATACGGTCTCTCTTCTAGAATTTGTAAAAAAGTGGTTGATTTAGGTCGCGAAGAGGGTCTCAAAGTTGGCCTTCTTAGACCAATCACACTGTGGCCATTCCCTAAAACTCGCATCAGCGCACTTGCGGACAAAGAGAATGTCAAAATGTTTATGACAATTGAAATGAGCACGGGACAGATGGTTGAAGATGTTCAACTTGCTGTTAATGGCAGAAAACCAGTTTATTTCTACGGCCGCACTGGCGGTATTGTTGCCACACCGGAAGAAATTCTTGAACAAATCAAGCAAAAGCTGTAAGGAGATGACAATGAAAGACGGATATGAAATTGCCTATAAACGGCCGGGAACACTTCTCGACAAAAGAATGCACTACTGCCCTGGGTGCTACCACACAACACTGCATAAAATTATTATGGAAGTTGTGGAAGAGATGGGCATTGAGAATGACACAATCGGCGTTAGTCCTGTTGGCTGCTCAGTTTTTGCATACGATTATATGAATGTTGATTTTCAAGAGGCGGCTCACGGTCGCGCTTGTGCACTTGCAACAGGCATCAAAAGAATGCT
>JAGLDR010000088.1 GCA_023145475.1 bacterium | reverse complement strand
ATGCACGCATGCAACCGGGGCGAGAATATCATTATATTTTTCGTAAACAACGCTGTCTACGGCATGACTGGCGGTCAAATGGCTCCGACATCACTGCCAGGACAAAAGACAAGTACCAGTCCATACGGTCGTGATGTAAAGGATGTTGGATACCCAATCAGAATGAGTGAAATCATTGCAGGTTTGCCAGCAACTGGGTATGTCGAAAGAATGACAATGAATGATCCAGGCCACATTAGAAAGGCAAAAAAGACCATCAAAAAGGCGTTTGAGATGCAAAAACAAAATGTAGGAACTATCTTCCTTGAGTTTGTTTCAAATTGTCCTTCAGGGTGGAGGCTAACACCAGTACAATCCATTGATTTCACCAAAAATGATATGATGGACTACTTCAAGCTGGGCGTTTATAAAGATTACGAAGAAAAATAACGGAGAAACCAATGTTAAAAGAGATGATATTTGCCGGATTCGGTGGTCAGGGTGTTCTCTCCATGGGTAAGTTGATTGCCTATGCAGCCATGAAAGAAGATAAAGAGATCAGCTGGATGCCTTCTTACGGCCCTGAAATGCGTGGTGGAACAGCAAACTGTATGGTTAATGTTTCAACAGATCCAATTTCAAGTCCTATTGTTCAAGCATACGATATTGTTGTTGTATTCAACCTCCCATCACTTCACAAGTTCGAGCCAATGGTAAAACCAGGTGGCGTTCTTATTTGGGAAAGCAGCACAATCAAAGAGGCTCCAACACGAACAGACATTCGTATATTTGGACTGCCATTTATTGAAAAGGCAACAAATGAGCTGAAGAACACAAAAGTTATGAATATGATTGCACTTGGCGCTCTTATTAAAGCTGATCCTTTTGTCAAAAAAGAGACACTTATTCTTGCGCTTAAAGACACACTTCCAGAAAGACATCACAAATTGATTCCTCTCAATGAGCAGGCAATTGATATGGGAATGTCAATGGTTGACTAAGAAGACTACTCGTGGTATTACTTTCGTATGACTGTTTCAAACGACATAGATACTGCCTACGGCGTAATGATATATGTTGAAAAAGGGGAACAGATAACTCTCGAACTCTTTACCGAGGGTCGCAGGCTCGCAGAGCAACTATCCCAACCTTTAAGTGCCCTTTTTGTTGGAAAAAACCCACCACTGAAAGATGCCCAACTCTATGGTGTTGACTCTCTTCATCACATACCTGCAACAGATGAAGAAGAGCGCGATTACAGTGAAACATCAAAAAGTGTCGCACGCGTTTTACAACGACTCTCTCCCTCTATCTTTTTGATGGGAGCAACAAAAAAAGGGCGTGTCTTAGCACCGCTTGTTGCCGCACGACTGCTTGCTGGAATCACTGCCGATTGCACTGAGTTTTCATTAGATGAAAAAAACAATCTTATACAAATACGACCAGCTCTTGGGGGCAATATTATGGCACACATTGTGTCGACTGAAACTCGTCCGCAATGTGCAACAGTAAGGCCAGGAACATTCAAAGCCGTTTTTGCAGGAAAACCGACTAAAACAGAGATAATCATAGAAAAGGAGCATATTACCATGAGTGAAACAGTAACAAAGATAGATGAAATTGAAAAAAGCACCAGCGAGAACGACACTCAGATTGAGTTAAGTCGAGTTGTCGTTGCAATTGGTGCAGGAATAAAAAGTGAAGCAGAAATTGGTGAAATCAGAAAATTTGCAACTGAAATTGGTGCAGAAATTGCCTCATCACGAGAGTTAGTAGAAAAGGGATTGATGCCACACGGAAGACAGGTGGGACAATCAGGCAAAACCATTGCACCAGATCTCTATATTGCTATCGGTATCTCTGGTGCCATTCAACACCTTGTCGGAATGCGTGATAGTGAATTTATCATCGCAATAAACAGCGATAAAGATGCCCCTATTCATAAAGAGTCTGATATCTCCATCGTTGGTGTTTGGCAAGAGGTCTTGAGTGAACTGCTCCCTATCATCAAAGAGCGTCTCTCCAAGTGAATCGAGAGCTTTTCAAACAAAAATGTGTTGGTATTCCCTCGACTGAACAGAGTGAAACAATTGCACTCTATGCTAAAGATGAATCTCGCTATCCTGCGGGAGATGTTGAGATGGTTTTATTTCCTCAAACAGCTGAAGATGTTTCAACCATTATGAAGGCATCACTCCTTGCAGAGATGCCTATTACGACTGGCGCTGCTCGGACAGGCATCAGCGGTGCAAGTGTCCCTCAAAGTGGCACAATTATGTCACTTGAAAAGGTAACTTTCCCACCTGCAGCCCACCTTGATGGCGATACCCTCTATATCACAGCCTCTCCATCCATTTCACTTGCTGAGATTGACCGTATATTGGCAACACCATCCCTCTGTCATGATGGCGAAAGTGAACCTCTTAAAAAACTGCACGCACAAAAAAATGGGTGGATTTATCCTGTTGATCCAACAGAGATGAGCGCCTCACTTGGCGGCAGCGTCGCAACCAATGCAAGTGGTGCACGAAGCTTGAAATATGGTGCAACAAGAGAGTGGATTCGTGGACTAACAGTTGTTTTGCCAAATGGAGAAATTGTAACGCTAAAAAGAGGAGAGTGCAAAGCAAAAAATTTAACACTGACACTCAACACAAAATCAGGAAAACCAGCGACAATTCCCCTCCCTGCATACACAATGCCACAGACAAAAAATGCTGCGGGAATCTATGCAAAACCAGATATGGACGCCGTTGATCTCTTTATTGGAAGTGAAGGTATTTTAGCCACTATAGTTTCTCTTGATATCAATATTATCCCTCGAATCACCAGTTTTTCAGCTCTACTTTTCACTCTAGATGATGAGACCGCTATCTCACTGGTTCCAATTATGAAAAAAATGTTCGAAACTCGGCTGGAATTTCTTGAATTTGCCGATGAAAATGCCGTTGATTTGATTCGTCGAACATCTGAAAATGACACCAAAGTTCAGCAACTTGGCACCCCATTTAAAGATGCGGGAGCTCTCCTCTTTTTTGACATTAAAATAGATGAAATGCAATCTAAAGAAACAGCAGAAACCCTAAATAAAATCAACATATTACTGAATAACAGCGATACCAATCCATCTCACTGTCTTATTGGATGGAGCGATGAAAATAGAGAGCTCATTCGCTATATGCGTCACCTTGTCCCAGAACGAGTAAATGAAGCAGTAGCCATAAATAAACGCTCATATCCTGAGCTGCATAAAGTCGGCACAGATTTTGCCGTTCCTGACAGCGATTTCGGCGAGCTTTATAACTATTCACGAGCTTTATTAATTGAGTCAGATATACCGTTTGTCGTCTTTGGACACATCGGTCAATCACATCTTCATTTTAATATGCTTCCACAGACACCTGAACAGATGAAAATTGCAAAAGAGTGCTACTACCGTATGGCTCAAAAAAGTGTTTCACTTGGTGGTACTATTTCAGCTGAACATGGTGTGGGAAAAATCAAACGAGACTATCTTGAGATTCTCTATAAAAAAGAGGGAGTTGAGATGATGAGAAAGACAAAAAAGAGTCTAGACCCCCACTTTTTACTTAACAGAGGTACGATGTTTAGAGAAAAATGATAGAGATAATTACAACGATAAAACAGGTGCCAGACACCTCAAAGATTCGTGTAGACAAAGAGAGCGGCACTCTCATCAGAAAGGGTGTCCCCGCTGTTCTAAACCCCTATTGCGAATGGGCTGTTGAAGCTGCCGTTTCACTCAAAGAACAGACACCATCAACTATTACCGCTCTCACTATGGGGCCACCTTCCGCTGAAGATATTCTCATTCGCGCAATGGCACTCGGTGCGGATAATGGCATACTACTGACCGACAGAAAATTTGCAGGTTCTGACTGCCGAGCAACGGCATATATTCTTGCTCAAGCTATTAAATTCTCAGCACCTAATGCCGACATAATCATAACAGGCGAAGAGGCTATTGACGGAGATACCGCACAAGTTCCCGCTGAACTTTCAGTCTTTTTAGATATGCCTTTCATCCCCTATGTTATCACACTTGAATCCGCAGATGATGGGGCGGTAACCCTCATACACGAGAGAGAAAACAGAAGAGAGCGGATAAGGGTAAAAACCCCTTTTGTCTGCTCAATTACAACGGGCTTTCGCACAAGAAGACTGCTTCCTCTGACTGAAACTATTCGTGCACTCTCAACACCAATCACTCGCCTTTCTGCCACTGAAATTGCCTGTGATGAAAAGATGATAGGTCTGAAAGGAAGTCCAACAAGAGTCATCAAAATTGAAAATGTGGTAACGACACGCGGTGGAAAAACTTTTCACTGGGAAAACAGAAATGAACGCAAAGCGGTTATAGAATCACTCGTTTGATTGTAACGGCGGATCATAATGAACAGAAATCTTAATAAAATCAAGAACAAGACAGCTATTCTCGCTGTGGGCAGCAATTTTGAAATTATTGACCCCGTGGCGAAGTTTCACCTGCATATCAAGTGTCGTTCCTCGCTGTCGTCCTGGACCACTGCTAAAATCTGCCACCTTTTCGCCATTTACTTCAAACGAGAAGTCGCCTGCGCACTCTGTTATAAGATAACGCATTGAAATATCGTACAATCCTTCAATCAGAAGAGGATAGGTAAAATCATAATAGCTCTTCTCTGTTATCTTTCTAAAGTGCATTGCAAAAGCGGAGCCATTACTCAACGAAAGAGTGTCATCAAGATGTTTAACGGGAAAAAATCGCTTGTCATCTGTTTCACTCATTGCATAAGTAACGCCATAATCTGGCACACCTGTCAACGGAAGTCGCTTATCCTCAAACTCAATATAGACCTGCTCCGGAGTCAAATCTATCAACTCTTCTGAAAGAAGGAGGCTTTTGCTTTCAGGATAGTAATCAAAGACAAAAGCAGAGTCATAGCCACCCTTTTCTATATACCACGCTGCGGCATAACGATTCTCTCTATCTCTATCAAGCAAAATAAGATTACCATGACGATCGTGAGGGGGATTTTCCATAAGATTAAGAAAAGTAGCGGCGTAGTAAGGCGGAATAAAAAGGACGCTATTTTTAATTTTCATATCCTCAATAAAGTGTTCAACTACCCTATCAGTCCGCCAAAATCGCTCGCTATAACTTTTTGTAAGTGCAGGCATTATTGTATAGGAAAAAAGGACAAAAACAGAGAGTTGCAGGGCAATAACAGCCGATTTTCCCACAAAATTGATGTGGCGGACAGTCCAAATAAAACCGTAGGCAGCAGGAATCAGCAAGAGAAGCACCACCTCAGTAAAATAACGGGGGCCAAAAAGGTTTCCAGGAAGATAGAAGAAAAAATAACCAACAAAATAGCTAAAAAAGAGGGCAGCAATAAAAAGGAATCTTTTTGCCTTCAAAAAATACCCAAGAGAGATGAAGAGCAAGATGTAAGGATGCGTTGTTACATTAAAAAGAAGAAGTGTAAGACGAGTATAGGCGACCCAAAATGCATAACTCCATGTCAATCCGCCATCGGGAAGATAGATACCTTCAGTATTAGGACACCCCTTTCCTATGCCTAATCTATGACAATGTGCAAGAGGTTCACGAATCATAAAATAGATATCTTGAGGAAACTTTAGAAACTCCCCAGTAAAATGAAAATTATAGAACATCACCCCAAATCCGACAAGGATAAAAGGGAGCGTAAAAAGGGTAAAAGAAGCGATTTTATTGCGATTTTTAATAACAATCCACGCAACAAAAGGAATATAAGAAAAGACAGCATTTTGCGGACGAATAAACAGCAAAATCGCAAGCAAGAGTCCAGCAAACAGAAGATTTTTCCACTTCATAGAACGCAAAAGAAGATAGAGCGCACCAAGTGTCAACATGGTATTAAAGGTGTGCGTCATAAATGATGCGGACATAAAGAGATAGAATGAAGAGAAGAGCACAAGAACCATCGCTAAAAAAGAGACCGAAGAATCATTCGTCAATTTATCTGCAATCTTACCAATCAGATAGATGGTAACAGCAAAAAAAAGTGGGCCAGAAAGGGGCAAAATACCAAAAAAGGAAAAAGGAAGAAGAAAAAAGGAAAATCCCGGTAAAAAGAGTGAAAAATAGCGACCATTATGGAGCAAATTAAAGGTGTTTCTATAATATTCATAGAGAGCATCAGCAGGAATCGAAAGTTGTCCTTGTTCCATAAGACGAGTCATCCACACAAAGTGTGAAGCATCGATAACATGCGGAATTCCTTGAAAAACAAAATATACAATTAAAGATGAAGCGATAAAAGCTATCAGTGGCAAGATAAAATATCGAATGGAAACCACTCTTTTATAGAGCGACTCTACCTGCTGGGGAAACCGCCACAGCAACAGAAGAAGAATCAAAAAGAAACCAAGAGCAACGGTGTGAAAAGAGGGCCAAAAAGCAGTAAATATCAACCAGACTCGACCTCGAGTCCCCCAGACAAAAAGAAGCAGAAAAAAGAGGAGTGCAATTACTATAGAGCCTACTCGTTTCATACTATTTTGCTCTCACCGAATCAAGAGTAAATTCAAGCTGTTCTAACTTTTTTACTGTATCACTCTGTCGTATCTGATTTTTTTTTGTTTCTACCTCTTTTTTATGCTCGGCATCGTTCCTCTGAAATTGTGAACTTCCCGTCGGAGCAGCTTCTATCCCCTTTTTGGGCAGGTGCCATACAACTGTTTTTTGAGTCTTAAAAAACGCCGTAAACATCGTGTCGATAGTTGCTTTTTGATTCTGAAGAATCTCCTCTTTAATTGAGTGAAGAAAAAGGTGAACCTCACTATCTATCTCATCATATTCAACAGTATGAAAAATCGCCCACAAAAGAGCGTCTTCTTTTTTGAGAAGCAAGAGAAATTGTGACCATGTTTTAGGTGGAACAGGCTGTGGCTTTATGACTGGCATAACTGGAGCAGGTTCAGGTTCAGGTTTAGCTTCTGGTTCAGGTTCAGGTTTAGGTTCTGGTTCAACTTTTTCTAACTGCTCTCCCTTATCAAGGGAAGCTGCCTGCTTGCTAACTGAGGGGCTCTTCACTTCCTCAGCCTTCTCAACGGGGAGGCTACGAGGTGTGCCCCTCCGAGAAAGGTCATCAATATTTGCAGATAGCTCAGCAATTTTATTGTCATTTTTCAACAACTCATAAAGTCCACGCAAATCATTCATAGTGGGGAATGAGGTCGCAGTAATTACCGCAACTTCCATCATTATTGTTGTAAAATCACTGGATCTAATTTTATCTATCTCTTGACTCCAAAAACGGAACAGACGCAACCAATCGGCTCTTGTCCCTTTGGTTACCACACTTTGCATCCACTCGACCTCCTCTTTTGGAGCATCAAGAAGTGACACATCTTTCAATTCAACAGTAAGAACAATCCCGTGCATAAGATGAAGCATATCGAGAGCCGCTTTTTCTAGCGATTTTCCATCTCGATAAATCTCACGAACAGTCTCAACACCTGTTTTCACATCACCGGTGATAATTGCTTCAATCAGCTGGCGTAATTTTGTGCTTTCACTGCTTCCTAAAATAACGGAAACCTGCGTCATCGTTATTTCGCCTTCGCTGAAAGTTATCATCTGCTCAAGCAGTGTCTGAGCGTCACGCATACTTCCCTCGCCTTCGCGGGCAATCGTATAGACAGCGTTATCGTCATAACGAACATTTTCACTTTCTAAAATCTTTTTTAGCTGTTGCGTTATCTGCTCAATCATTAACCGTTTCAAATCATATCGTTGGCAACGACTCAAAACAGTCGGTGGAATTTTCTGAGGATCTGTTGTCGCCAAAATAAAGACAGTGTTTGGTGGAGGCTCCTCTAATGTCTTCAGCAGAGCATTAAATGCTGAGCGACTCAACATATGAACCTCATCAATAATATAGGCACGATAGACAGAGTTAACAGGACCATACGATATCGTCTCTTTGAGTGATCGAACATCATCAACTGTGTTGTGTGACGCACCATCAATCTCTATAATATCGGGGTTTCTTCCTGCCATTGTCTCACGGCAAGAGTTACATTCATTACACGGCTCGCCATCCTCTGTTCTATTAGTACAATTAAGACTTTTGACCATAATTCGTGCAAGTGTCGTCTTGCCTGTCCCTCTGATTCCAGTAAAAAGATAGACAGGAGCAATGCGACCACTGCTCAGAGCATAGGTAAGCGTTTCTGTAATATGCTCTTGTCCGATTACTTCTGAAAAGAGACGCGGACGCCACTTTAAGGCGACTATTTCATGTGCCATATATACCTCTCAATTGAAAATTCTACTCGAAATCCTATTCGTAATACAACGCTTTTACAATTTCATCAAATGTGGTGATTCCATCGGCAAGCTTACGAATTGCTGACTCTCTTAGGGTGACCATACCATCCATAACGGCGTTATCACGCAACTCTTCTGTAGTCGCTTTTTTACTGATTAAAGAGCGAGTCTTTTGCGTAATCGGCATAAATTCGATAATTGCTGTTCGACCGCTGTATCCAGTATGACGACAGCGCACACACCCTTCGGCATCTTTAATATTATACTCTTCATCTAGAGGTAGATTTAGTGTAATCTTCTCTTTTTCACTCATTGGCCGTTCATATGCACAATATGGACATACCTTACGAACCAATCTTTGAGCAACAATCCCATTCAAAACACTTGCGATAAGATATGCTTCAACTTTCAAATCAATCAACCGCTCAACCGTTGCTGCCGTATCGTTAGTGTGAAGTGTTGAAAAAACAAGATGGCCTGTCAACGCAGCCTGAATAGCGTGATCGGCTGTCTCTTTATCTCTGATTTCACCAACCATAACAATATCGGGGTCCTGTCTCAAAATATGTCGAAGAGCCACCGCAAAAGTAATGCCTGCCTTAACATTAACTCCAATTTGGTTAATCTCATCTAGTACAATTTCGATAGGATCTTCTACCGACAAAATATTTACTTCAGGAGAGGCAATCTCTTTGAGTGTTGAATAGAGTGTTGTACTTTTACCACTTCCTGTTGGACCGGTAACGAGGAGCATTCCATAGCCCTTCTGCATACTTTCTCGCCATTTTGAAAGTTGCGTAGAGACAAAACCTATCTCATTCAACCTTCGGATATGAGTGCCTGATTCCAAAATCCTGAGCACCATCTTTTCACCAGAAACTACTGGCACTGTACTTGCTCTCACCTCAACTTCTACTGTATCAGAAAGCTGAATTTTTATACGCCCATCCTGTGGCCGTCTCTTCTCTGCTATATCCATCCGAGCAAGCATCTTCAATCGAGAGACAAAGGGAAGATGAGCATCAGCAGGAAAAGTATAAATAGTGTGCAAAATACCGTCTAAACGAAAGCGAATGGTGGTATTATCCCGTTTTGGTTCAATATGAATATCACTTGCTCCCTGCTCTACACTAAATTTCAACATATAATCAACAGCATTCACAATGTGTCTATCATCAGGATTTGTCCCAGATGATATATTGGTAAGCTGTTCAAGATTGCTCATTGTATCTTTAGTAAAATCAGATGCAGCCTTGTTTATTGACTTCTTAAACTCGAGTAAATCAGTGATAATAGATCGAATTTGCTTTGCAGAAGCAACCACAGGAATAATCGGATGATTCGTAATCACCGACAACTGTTCAATCACTTCAGAACGAAAGGGATCAGCCATCGCAAGCAGAACATACTCACCTTGCATCCGAAGAGGCACAACAAGATTGCTCATCCCGTAAGAAGCTGAAAGTGTATCATTAACCAACTGAGCATCAACTTTTAGAGGGTCGATAACTTCAAAATCACACCCTGCTCTCCCCGCAATAAGACGGAGAAGCATATCCTCACTCATATCCATCTTTTCAGATTGTGCGATGAAAACCATCAACTCTGTGATAAAAGGCTCTTCTTTGTACTGTGCACGATATTGAGATTCATAATATTCACGGCGAGACTCGATGAAATCTTTTTGCTCTGCATCAACAACACCATATTCGTGCAGAAGATTCAGAAGAAATTCAAAAGAGAGAGAGAGACTCATTTTTCAAGCCTTTGCAACGCTTCAGCAATCGTATTAAGAACTTCACTTTTGTCAGACATTTTCTCTTCAAGAGCGGTGAGCTGCTCCTGAAGTTTTGTCTTATCATCATTCAGCTCAGCTTCTGTTTTTTCTGCTTTTTCCTGAGCATCTTCGTACATTTCAATTTGTGAAACAGCATCATCTAGCTTTCTAGCTTTCTCTTTTACTGCTTCAAGTTCAACACTCATGCTGTCAAGCAATTCGACCTTCTCATTAAGACGATCTATCGTCTCACCAAATGACTTTGCCTTCTCTTGCGATGAGGTATAACGATCAGTCATTGTTTTAAGTTGAGTCGTTGTCTCTGTAAGCTCCTCTTCTCGTTTTGCAAGTTGAGACGCCTTCTCTGTCAACTCTTCTATCTCTTTTCCGAATCCAGAAACACTCTCCTCAAACTCTTCTATTTTTGCGGTTTGTTCAGCTTGAACACCAATAGATTCAGCTAATCGTTGCTCATAAGTTGCAAGCTCTATTTCCACTCTATCACGCTCACTAACAGCGTCTGCAAAGCGATCTTCTAAAACTCTCATTTTAGATTTTTGTTCTGATTGTATGGTGGAAATTGCATCCTCTTTCTCTTTTGTGAGCTCTTCTATCTTTGCATTTTTCTCTTTTGTGAGCTCCTCTATCTTCGCATCTTTCTCTTTTGTGAGTTCTTCTAATTCAGTAGCTCTCGCCGCCTCAATCTCTCCTAACCTCTTTTGTGCTTCATCTTTTGCTTCTGTTGATTTCTCACTTTCTCGCTTCATCTGATCGACTTCTGTCGTAGCGCGACGAACCTTATCTTTCATCTCACGATTGATAAGGTGGAGATCCTCGTTGGTATCTTGTTGCTCTTGCAATTTGTCACGCAATGCAACCATCTCTTCATCATCTCCTCCGGAACTCTCATTTTCCATCGTAGTAATCTGTGATTTCAACTCATCACATTTTTTAGAAAACGCATCACGCTCCTCTTCGAGCGTATTAAGAGAATTTGCAATATTTTCCTTGGCAACGCGCTCTTTTTCAAGCTGAGCTTGCATCTTTTCAATCTCACCTGCTCCAACCATCTTATCTTTGTCAGCAATGAGTGCTTTCAACTCTTTTTGCAAATCCTCTACCTTTTTCTGACTTTCGCCCCACTTCATTTGCATCTCTTTCATCTTCTTATCTGACGCATCATTTGTAGACGACACCGACTCTAAATCTTCAACTTTTTGCTCTAAATCATCAATCTCAAGGCGGCTTTCAGCAATTTTTTGCTCAAGAGCAGAAACCTTTTTATTTTCATCTTCAACTGGTTTTAATTTTGCTGAAGCTTCTAAATCAGCATTAAGCTCTTTGATTCGAGTTTCAAGTTTAGCGGCATCCTCTGTCAACTCTTCATTGACGGTACTGAGGGCCGTAATTGCATCTTTCAACTCATTCAACTCACTGTCGTCAACTGATGAATCTGCAACATCATCACTATCGTCAGTCAAAAATGGCAAAATATCATTCGAAACAGCCAAAATCATCTCATCTGCTGCAGGGATTCTCAAATACGCACTTGCAGCGAACTCCAAATTTTTATGTTTCTCAAAAATGGTATCGGTACCTTTTGAAGAAATCAATAGTATTGGAACTGAGGCATAGCGACTCATTTTACGCAAATTTTTGATCAGCATATATCCGCCCTGAGCACGAACCTCTGCACGAACAATAAAAAGATCAATGGCGTTATTACTTATAATCTCCTGAACTTCACTGTCTGTAGAAGCCATCAGTGTCTTAAAACCAAAACTACCAAAAAGATTTGCCAGCTGACTTGCTTGGCTCTGATCATCTTCATAAATCAAAAGCTTCATACTCATCTCTTCCTCCTCGATAAAGAAACAGAAATACTAAACAGGGGCGCACACCTGCCACCACACTACCAGATAACTAGACAAAGTTGTATCACACCGAGAATTATTTGGCAAGATAATTTCGCTATTGCAGGATAAAGGTATAGTTGTAGTCAAAAGAGGTCTCTTCATATCGCACATTTCTAATGGTAACTTTATAACTAACACCCTCTTCAACATCGGGGACAAGCCACATCAACACATTTGGAACACCGTAATACTGATTGTCAAATGAGCGTTTCGTTACCGAGAGTTTTGCCCCGCCATCTTCTGGCTCAACCGTAATAGAAGTGGTTGAAAAATCAACATATGCATTGTTTTGTTTAACAAATTTATCGACAACCACCGTGAAAGAGAAATAAGTTTCACCATCCACTAGTTCAGCAGGATAAACATGGTATGGATAGGGAACCATCAGATGTTCGTGGCTAGACGAGCCTGGCATTTCGCCACTTACTCGATCGCTCACCATCATTGCTGAACCCACAACATCGTTGGGGATATCATCTGCGCGACCAAATGAAGTTGAACGAAGCCACGGATCAAGAAAGTTACGCCGATGACCTAACAGTGCAACATCTTTATCAATAAGCAAGGCATAGAGAATATCCTGTGGGGAAACCTCTTCAATCTGACCCCAGCGAATATAGATATTGCTCCCTGCACATCCCGTGTGAGCATCATCTGAAAAACAGCTCCAACTTGAGGATGGATCATGGCTTAACTTTTCATTTGCAGCGATAATCAACGAGCACTCTTGAGTAAAAGCATCGTCAGAATGTTGATAAAGCAGCGGGTAAAGTCCGTTAATTCCACGCAGTCTATTCAATTCATTGTATGCTTCTTGTTGCTCAGCAGTTGAAGTCGTGCCAGCAATACATTTTGGAACATCCGTTTCATCACCTTCGGTAATATCTTCATCACTTCCTGTCGTTGAATCTTCATCGGTAACAGGTGCATCACTGCCTCCGCCACCTCCACCGCCGCCTCCGCCGCCGCCGCCAGGATTATAGTCATCGGGAAACCACGCCATATCAGGAAAATCGACATCCATATCGGTTGTATCACCATACACACTATTATCATCATCACAAGCAAGTATAAATAGCCCTAAAACAAACAGAACAACTATAGAAAGATATTTCATCTTTAACTCCTCCATCATTATCAACCTAATAAGTATACCGATTTAAATATTCTTGACAACTATCAGATACAAACGGTCAGAACAAAGGAGTAATTAATACAGAGATAACAAAGCTTGACGAAAATAAATTAGAGCGTTTAATAGAAGAAGAGACGAATTTAGAAAAGGAGAAGATGATGACCATCTATTTTGACTACCAACCAAATTCCATCACCGTGCTTCAAGGCAAAGTCTTTGATATTGCCAATGTCTATGGATGCAATATGGTGTGCCCCTACTGCCAGACGCCACAGTTCATTAAAGAGAGTGTAACAGAAATGGGGCTAGAAGAGCTCTTTAACAAGCTATCATCACGCTCAAAACAGATTGATGGAATCCTTTTTTCTGGCGGAGAGCCAACAGCATATCCTGAGCTTATTCCACTTATTCAAAGAATATCTGAAACTCTTTCACTCAAAATTGTCATTGAAACAAACGCTCTTGAACCCACTTTTATTGAAGCGGTTGCTCCCTTCATCTCCACACTTAAAATAGATCTAAAAAGTACGCCGGAGCACTATGAAGCACTCCAATCACCATACGATGAAAAGACGGTTCATAATAACCTACTTCGCATAAAAGAAATTGCCGAAGAGGGCTCTTTTTGTACAGAATATCATACAACGATGTACCCACCACTTATTGGAAGTTATGAGGTGCTCTACCAAATTGCATCATATATCCCACTTGCCTCATCGTGGTATCTTCACCAATATTATCCACAAGAAAATCTTGAATCAGCTGCAATCGACTCCTTCTCTCAATCAAAGCTAGAGCATATGATGAAGGCACTGAGAATTGATCTGAGTCGAGAGGCAATCTATCTTCGCAATTTTTTACTCTAATAGGAGAAATCTATGACATGTGCTAAAATTGTAGCAACGCTTGGCCCCGCTACAAATACTCTTGAAAACATAAAAAGTCTCTTATTAAACGGCGTCAATATCATAAGAATCAACATGAGTCACGCATCACATGACGCTGCAAAAGCCACCATTGAAACGGTAAGGGCAGCGGCAGATGAGTTACACTTGCACATCCCTATTTTTATGGATTTACAAGGACCAAAAATCAGAGTTGGCACAATAAAAAATGGAGAAACACCACTGATTCAAGGGGAGATGACGACTATTGCATCAGCCACACTTGAGGGCGACAGCTCATCATTTTCTGTTGATTATCCCCAGATGATACAGAGCTGCGCAGCAGGAACAACAATCTTGCTTGATGATGGCAAAATAGAGCTCACTGTTGTTGAGCAAAAGAGAGATACACTTCGCTGTAAAATAGTGAAAGGTGGAATAATAAAAAGTCATAAGGGAGTTGCACTCCCTGGCGTTGCTGTTGATCTTCCTGCGTTAACAGATCAAGATATTAAGGATGTGCAAGCGGGAATATCATTCAATGTTGACGGATTTTTTCTCAGTTTTGTGCAGAGTCCTGACGACATCATCGAATTGCACGGCGTCATGCGCTCCGATGGAAAGAAAGTTCCTGTTATTGCAAAAATAGAGGCCGCGACAGCACTTGAAAACCTCGAACAAATCACGGCAATTTCTGATGGAATATTGGTAGCACGCGGTGATTTGGGTGTGGAAATCCCTCTGTGGAAAATCCCACGAATTCAGCTTCATATTATCGAAATCGCAAAAAAATATAGAAAACCTGTTATTGTTGCCACTGAAATGCTCGAAAGTATGATTGAAAACAGCAGACCAACGCGAGCAGAGGTAAGTGATGTTACTTTTGCTGTCTACTCAGGATGTGATGCCGTAATGCTTTCAGCAGAAACCGCAGTTGGAAAATATCCAACAGAAGCAGTCTCTTTTATGCGAAAAATAATAGATGAATCTGAACAAAACACCCCCGTCGTGCAAAAAGAACAAGAGACAAATGGAAAAATGTCAGAAAGTGTCGCCATCGCTACCGTCAAAATGGCATCAGACATCAAAGCAAACGCCATTATTGTCCAAACAGACAGTGGCTACACGGCACAAATCCTCAGCCACTTCTCAAAAGGAATCCCGATTCACTCATTTACTCATGACAGACACACTGCGCGTGTTATCAATCTGCATCGAGGGGTTATTCCGCACTATATTGTCAAGACAGATACCTTTGATATATTTATTGAAGAGGCAACAAAACAACTGGTTAGCAACGCTATCTTACAAAAGAGCGCATCAGTTGTAGCAGTTAATATTACTGGTTCAAAATCATCAATGCAAAATGCAAATGCTATTCGAGTGTTTCACATCTAAAACACCGAGAAAAGCAATAGATACTAGATGTTAAAAAAGGAGTTTTCTTATGGGATACATTTTTGATCCAGAAGTATTGCACACCATCTCTAAAAGCGTTGTCGGGCTTCCGCATGATGAGATGTTTAAGGCTCTTATTGAAAAAATTGATGCACACTATCCAAACCGAATTGTCAAAAAGACGAGGTGGGTATTTAACACTGCAAATGGCGCGATGGGAACGATGACTATTCTCTATGGCTCACTGAGTGAATATATTCTTATTTTTGGCACACCAATTGGCACAGAAGGTCATTCAGGTCGTTATTTTGCTGAAGTTCACGACTTTGTGATTGAAGGTGAGATGTGGACATATCATGAAAATGAGACGACAAGAAACACCTTTCTTCCTGGTGATTGGGCAATTTTGCCATTTCGAAAGGCAAAGGGATACTGCATCAAAGAGAATGGATGGATGCTTGAATATGCTCGTGGGGTTATTCCAGCGATGCTTCCGATGGGTATTTGGGACAATCTTTTTAGCAACCTAGACATCAGAAGTCTCTGGTTTACCTTTTGGGATTACGGTAAAATCACTATTCGTGAACTGTTAAAAGGAAAAATCTAGATTCCATTGACAAAGAGAGCCTTTCTCTCTAAACTTTCGCAGTATCGGTGGATTATTTATTTTTTAGGAGAACAGTTATGCAGAAATTACTAATGGCTCTCACCCTTTTTATCTTTGTTTCATGTGGCTCTGGCGTTGCTCACAACACAGACACAGACTCACTCGTCAATGACGACAACAACGACGACACCCAGCAAGATAGTGAGGTGACAGATTCAGCACTCGATGAAGATATCACAGATGATATTATGCTCGATGAAGACAACACAACTATCGACGAAAGCGAAACCCCTGATGACGGACAAATCAAAAAACTTGGCGCATTTGACTTTACTTTTGATGGACAAATCAATGTTGATTTGGCAAATTATCAAAACATCAAAGGGGGAAAAGGCGAAGTAAATTTCTCTCATAATGGCACAGACCTTGTCTTTGGTGAGTTAACTGTTGTTATTATGCAACTCTTTCCAATTGCAATTCTCCAACAGGGAAATGTGGCAATTATGTGGCTTGACAGTGCACCAGGAATGGCTGCTGAAATCAAACAAGTTTTTGGATTTACCTACCCTGCAACGATGATTGCAGCAGGTGACTACTCAATGGAAGA
>JAGLDR010000087.1 GCA_023145475.1 bacterium | reverse complement strand
AAATGTACCGAAATTACCCCGTCCGCTTTTGAAAAGCAATCTCTTTAATTGTTGAGCGTCGGGGTCAAATCAGATGTATTATTTCTTGACTTTAATGAGCATATGGGCATAAATAGAGCTGTAGCTGATATGATAGGAGGTCTGTTATGGTTGGTGCAGGAAACGGAAAAGGATTAGGAAAAGGTGGTGGTCGTGGACAAAATGGTGGTGGCGGTTTTGGAACAGGTGGTCTGTGTATCTGTGGAAAATGCAAAACAAAAGTGTCTCATAAGCAAGGTGTGCGCTGTACAGATATAAAGTGCCCAAACTGTGGACATACAATGATTAGAGAAGAGCTTTTAAATAAAAACGGATAGCATAGCACCTATTTTATAAAAAATTCTACTTCGATATCACTTGTTGAAACATTTGAGAGCACAATAAAAAGATTTGCATCAATCTCTTGTGTGCCAAGAGGAATATCAGTTGGTGTTTCTGTCATTTTTCCTTGTGCAATAATAGTGGGTGTCCCATTAAGCATTGCTGTGATACTGTAGTCAATATCGGCAAATTTATCTGTTTTGAATGTAACTGTTTTATTGCCCCAATCGCCACTGTTTTCCAGATAGGCTGTTCCGCCACCTCCTGCAACATGGCTGGCAGTAACTGTATCAGTTGGAAACATATAAAGTGGGGGAAGATCGACCTTTTCATAACCATATTGACCATCTTCAAAATCGGTGGTATTAATGGCAACAGCCAATGCAAAGTGAGCAAAAAGAGTTCTAAAATCGATGGGTTCATCCATTTTTGATAGATGATCTTCTACTGATTCAATGCCATTTTTCTCATCGGCAACAAGATTTTGAATAAAGGTGTCGCCAAACTGTTCATACATATAGGTTCCAAAAAGCAACAGAATGCCATAGTGATAGGCGTTTGTTGAGCTGATAAGTGGTGATTTCCGTTTGTCTGAACACCAGCTTTTTACCCACGCAGTGTCAGATTCAAACCCAGTCACCACCATTGCAACTTCACTCATTGCTTCATTTAACCACGCATCTTCGTTTGCATCGTAGTTCCAATGGATAAGATGTTGAAATTCATGAGATTGAACAGATAACATATAGTCAGAGTCGGGAGCTTTATTTACTGTGTTGAGATGGAGCATCTCGTGTCTGTTTGAAATGGCTATATCTCTCACATCTTCAACTTTGAAATATCCGTCAAAACTGTTGCCATTATAGCCTGCCATCTCATAGAGAAAGAGATATATTTTTGGATCGTTATCAAAAACATCTGGGGGAGTCCCAAAAAGGCCGGTAACTTGATCAAAAATCCCCTGATTCTCATCGTTTGGAGTTTTTTTGTCCCACGCTGTGATAAGGTTGTCTATCACTGTTTTGTTGACACTTTCTTCCCACGCATCGTCGGCGACAAGAATGTGAACATTTTCACCTTCGCCACGAATATGTGCACAAATCTGTTTGTCAGCTGGCGGCATAACGGAGAGGTCATAAATCCAATACATATCAGATTCGTTGCATTCAATAGCAACGGAGTCATCGTCTGAAACTTCATCAGAAACTTCATCAGATTGTTCATCGACCCCTTCACTAACATCGGTGTCATCTGTTTCAATGTCGTCTGTCAAAGGGGAGTCATTCCCCTCTCTATCGGTATCGTTAGTATCGTTTGTGGTGTCTTGTCCACACGATACAAGAAGCACTATCGTTGCGAGAACGAGAGCTGTCAACTTGATTTTTTTCATTATAACCTCCAGCTATTTTGTAATGCCTCTTTCAATCGCTGTATCACGAATTTCATGGGCATTAAATGAACTTCTTACAAATCTTCCTGCATATACCTCTGAAAAACCAATTGAAAGTCCAAACTCTCTCAGCTCTTCAAACTCTGCTTCTGTATAATCTTTTTCTACAGGAAGGTGGTCGTATGATGGTCTAAAATATTGTCCGATGGTAAAGATATCACATTTTACTGCTCTAACATCACGCATCAGTTTTTTCATCTCATCCATCGTTTCGCCAACACCAGTCATAATGCCTGATTTTGTGATAAGTTTATACTTCTCTTTCATTATTCTCAGAACATCTAAGCTCTGTTGATAGTCTGCTTCAGGCCGCACCTTGCTGTAAAGCCGAGCAATAGTTTCAACATTGTGGTTAAAAACATCGGGGACAGAGTTACCAATAATTTCTAATGCTTCAGGATTTTTCTGAAAATCAGGGGTGAGAACTTCAACGAGAGCTAGAGGGTTTTTTGCTCTTAACTCACTGATAACATTGGCGAAATGCTGTGCGCCACCATCGGGTAAATCATCGCGAGTAACAGAGGTAATAACAACATAGGAGAGGCCGAGTTCGGATGCTGCATCAGCGAGCTGGGCTGGCTCTTTGGGGTCTGGAGGAAGTGGATTTTTCTCGGTGCTAATGTTACAAAAACGACAATTTCGTGTGCAGGTATTTCCTAAAATAAGAAATGTTGCAGTTCCATTTTTAAAGCAATCTCCGATATTTGGACAGTGAGCTGCTTCACAGACAGAGTGTAATCCGTGTTTTCTTAATACTTTTGTTACCGGTGCAACAAACGGTGATTTGACGGTTGATTTCTTTTTTTTGTTTTCTGGTATTTCTCGTTTCATCTCATTTTCCTATATTTCGCTGACCCTTTTCGTCGATAAGCCCACATTAAATATTGATGACCTTTTCATTTTCTATCGATTTTGTCATTAACTCTTCAAGAAGTGGGTGCAATTTTGCCTCTTCTTGTGCTGCCTTTGCGCTGGTTCCTCGAATAACCGGGTTCTTTGGCATAAATGCTGTGCAACTATCAACTGCTGGTCGAATGCTAATTTCATAAGTTTCAATATTGCGAGCGATAACGATAGTTTCATTCTTTTCATTGGTAATCAGTGGACGAATAACAGGGAGATGATCAACGGCATCATTTATACAGGTAATATTTTCAATGGTTTGACTGGCAACTTGAGAAAGTGATTCGCCAGTTACTAACGCTTTGTAACCATATTTGTCGGCAATGCGTTCAGCAAGGCGGAACATTAAGCGGCGAAAGAGAACGGTGCGATAATTCTCAAAACAACGCTCTTTTATTAACAGTTGAATATCCATAAATGGCAAGATATGCAGCCGAGTTGAGCGTCCCTGGAATTTTTTAAGATGGAGTGCTAAATCTTCAAGCTTTTGCATACTCTCTTCCCCAGTAAACGGTGGAGAATAAAAGCTGATGTAGTGGACGACTGCACCGCGTCTCATAGTGAGAAATGAGGCAACAGGCGAATCAAGTCCGCCACTGAGCAGTGTCAAAACTTCTCCCGCTGAACCGACAGGAAGTCCGCCAATTCCCTTGACTCTCTCCATAAAAAGAAAGATATCTTTGTTTGCAATTTCAATCTCAAGATTCCATTGAAACTGTTTCATCGAGACGGTAAACATTTTATCTCTATTTCGCAGAACATGGGCAGCGATATTTTTTTGTACATCGGGGCTTTTCACTGGATATTGTTTGTTCGGTCTGGTGCATGAGACACGGAAGACTGTCAAGCCAAGCTCAAGAGCTCGGTCGGCAAGAAGAAGAGCAGTGCTTTCAATTGTTTCCATTGATGCATCGAGAGGGAGGCGAATGACTGGTGAAAATCCTGCAATACCAGGGATAAAAGAGACCTGTTTTTTTACCTCTTCAAAGTTTGATTTTTCGCCAATTTCAATAACAATTCTGCCACGATAGGTTCGAACTGTCGCTTTAGAGTCGAGTGCTTTTCTTATATTATTTACAAGCAGTGACTCAAACCATCCTCGGTTGCGTCCTTTGATTGCAATTTCATCATAGCGAATAAGTAGGGCATCATATTGCATAGTTTAGAGTAACTCCTTTTGATTAAAAAAGACAAGTGAAGCAGAGAGTAAAATCACAATAATTGTAAGGGCATATCCGGTGGAAACCCACAAGTTAATTCCCTCAAGTCCTCTGCCATATACCAAGTTGTCTTTTATGTTAAAATAGCTGAAATCAGGAAGAATATAACGGAGCATGGTAACCATTTTCATTGCTGATTCACTAATTCTGCTATCTAGTGCGTACTGAAGATTATAAGAGATTGCTCCGGTAATATAAAACGCAATCGTAAGAATGGCACCAACAACAATCTCAGTCAGAGAGCTACAGAGAACCGCCATTGCAATCACGGTCATTGTTTGAAGGAAAATGGAGTAAAACGCGGGAAGATAGGTGATGATTTTTTCTGGACCACCATACGCAATAAAAAGTCCTTCAAGAATGAGTGCCATAAAGATAATCTCAATGAGAATAAGAAGAGACATACCAAAAAACTTTCCTGCCAAGTATTGCCACCGCCTAATTGGACGGGCAAACAGCAGATAGATAGTACGCATTTTCAACTCTTGGTGAATCAGTGTAACGCCCATAAAAATAGCAATTATTGTGCTAAACATCTCCACTGAGCCGAGTCCTATATCACTGATAACATTAAGGTTGTCGCCGATTGTCATCTGTGTGATTGCAATGCCAAGCCCAATGACAAAAAAGGCAAAAAAGAGCAGTGCATACAAAATTTTGTTGCGAACCATTTCAAGAAAGGTAAAGCGGGCAACAGTGAGAATATTACGCATTGTTCACCTCCTTTTTTTCAAAAACTATCTCTTCAAGTGTTGGATAGACAGGACCTGCAGAGTAGACATCGTATCCTCGGCTGAGGATATCTTTGATTGTTTCATTCATCTCTTGTTTGCTCTGTTTGACAATTGAAAGTTGTGCGCCATCCATTTTTATATCTTTTATTTCGGCAAAAAGTGCATCTTTTTCACTATCTGGCACATCAAAAGAGAAAATCCATTGGACTGATGAGGTTGGAATAATCTCTTTAAGTGTTCCCCATGACTCAACCTTTCCTTTGGTTAAGACGAGGATTCTGTCAGAGAGTATTTCAATATCACTTAAGATATGAGATGATAAGACAACACTTTTCCCCTGTTTTTTAAGCTCAAGAATAAGCTCTTTGACTTCACGCCTTCCTGCAGGATCAAGGCCGCTCATTGGTTCATCAAGAATAATAAGTTCAGGGTCGTGAATAATTGCCTGTGCAATACCAATTCGTTGTAACATTCCTTTTGAAAATGTGCGAAGTGGGCGATCTTTATCATTGTAAAGACCAACTTTTTTAAGCACTCTCTCTTTTGCAGTGGCAAGATTCTTTGATGACATTCCAGAGAGTGAGCCAAAATAGGTAAGAATTTCCCACGCCGTTAAATGCGAATAGAAATAGGGATGTTCAGGCAAAAAACCAATGTGCTGCAGTGCTTCAGGTGAGCCTGCTTCCTTTCCAAAGAGTGATATTGTGCCACTTGTCGGACGAATGAAGCCCATAATCATCTTCAGTGTTGTCGTCTTTCCTGCGCCGTTATGGCCAACAATCCCCGTTATCTCACCTTTTCTAATGGTGATAGAAAGATTGGATACCGCCTCTACTTTTTGCCATATTTTCATCGGGTGGGTAAAAAGTTTTGAAACATTTTGCAAAACAATTGGATTGTCCATAGGTGCCCTCCTTTTCAGACAGCAAATTACTTGGCTATATTACACAGATAGATAGAGATGGTCAAGATTTAGATTGAGTATCATTTTATCTGTTTATTCATAAGTCGCCTGATAATCTCAGGAGAAAATCCACGGTTAAAAAGAAATCGGTATATCTTTTCTCGTGTTGGTTTGTGCAGCAGCATAAGAATTTTCTCTGCATTTTTTTGCTCTGACTCTTCTGTGTATAACGCTCTGATATCTGATTCAACACCGGAGATGCCACGAATGCGTAACTCACTGATTAGTTTGATAAATCCTTTCTTTTTTCTTTGAAATTCTAAGGTGAATATTTCAGTTGCTCGACTGTCATTAAGATAATCTCTTTTCTGTAATCTTAGAATGACCTCATCAATCAAATCGATAGAAACATCTTTTTTTTGTAATTTCTGAACTAACTCTTTTGTGAAGTGTTCTCTGCGAGAGAGGATAAAAAGAGCGTGTGAATAAACCTCATCACTCGAGGTCAAATTCATCGTCGTCATCGTCATTTTGTTGCATAAATCCAGGGTTTGACGGTTGTTTTGTATCACCGCTCTCTTCTTCTTCAGCACTGCCGTCGAACATTCCCCAATCTCCATCACCTGAGATACTGACTCCTTGCATTCTTAGTGCCAAATCGTCTGGAGATGTTGCGTTATCAAGGGCCTCTTTTCTGGTGATGAGTCCTTGTCGATAGAGTTGAAAAATAGATTGATCAAATGTCTGCATTCCATAGTTCTGATGCCCTTTCTGAATAACATCATGAACCTCTTTAATACGGTCTGGAGCAAGGATAATCTCTTTAACAAGTTGCGTGCCAATCATAACCTCAACCGCAGGAACACGACCTTTTTTGTCTTTTGTAACAAGCAGGCGTTGACAGACAGTTGCCGCAAAAACAGAGGCAAGTTGCTGACGAATTTGCGATTGCTGATGTGGAGGGAACATACCAATAATACGGTTTACCGTTTCAGGAGCATCGAGGGTGTGCAGAGTACTAATAACAAGATGGCCAGTTTCAGCTGCCATCAAAGCGATTTCAATTGTCTCTAAATCTCTCATCTCTCCAACAACGATAACATCGGGATCTTGTCTGAGTGCTGCGCGTAACGCTTTGACAAATGAGCGGGTATCTTGACCAATTTCTCGTTGGTTAATAATCGCTTTTTTATCTCGAAGAAGAAATTCAATAGGATCTTCAATGGTGAGAACATGAGAGGTGCGATTGTTGTTGATATAGTCAACAAGTGATGCCATTGTTGTCGATTTTCCGCTACCTGTTACGCCAGTAACGAGTACTAGACCGCGCTTCATCATTGCTAGTTTCTTAAGAATTACCGGGAGATGCAGCTCTTCCATTGGAGCGATAGAGAAGGGGATAGATCTGAGGACCAGTCCGATGCTCCCTCGTTGCTGAAAGACATTTACACGAAATCGTCCAACGCCAGAAAGGCCATAACTTGCATCAATCTCTCTATCTTTCAGAAATTTTTCACTCTGCTCCCTTGTCAATATTGCTCGCAACATCTCTTTTACATGTTCAGGTTTTACAATGCCAAACTCTTTCATTTTTACAAGGTCGCCGTTGATACGGAAGACCGGCACTGAAAAAGTTTTTATGTGTAAATCAGATGCCCCAGCAGTTGTTGCTGCTTTAAGGAGTGTGTCTAGTACTGTTAAATCGTGAGTCATTATTTTGTGTCCTTATCCTTATCCTTATCTTTTCCTTTGCCCTTACTCTGTTTTTGTTCAGCATCGGAACTGTTTTCTTCTCTAATAAGATTGTGTTTTTCTTTTATTTTATTGACGATTTCAACAATCATATCGGGGTGTTCTTTAAGAAATGCAACTGTTTTCACCATTCCTTGTCCTAATCGCTCCTCGCCGTAGCTGTACCAACTTCCCGATTTCTTTATAAATCCATCTCTTTCGGCAACACCAACCATATCGCTCAAGCGATCGATTCCTCTGCCGTACATAATATCAAAAACCGCCTCTCTAAACGGAGGGAACATCTTGTTCTTTTTGATTTTAACACGACATTGATTTCCAATGATTGCATCTTTATCTTTGATACTTGCGATGCGTCTGATATCAATTCTCATTGATGCATAAAATTTCAGTGCATTCCCACCAGTTGTAGTCTCTGGGCTACCAAACATGACGCCGATTTTACTCCGCAACTGGTTGATAAAAATCATCGTTGTCTGTGATTTTGAAATGGCTGCTGTTAACTTTCTGAGAGCTTGAGACATCAGTCGTGCCTGCAGACCCATGTGACTGTCGCCCATATCGCCTTCGATTTCACTTCGTGGAACAAGCGCCGCAACAGAATCAACCACTAAAATGTCAATCACATTACTTCTTACGAGTGTTTCCGCGATTTCAAGAGCTTGCTCAGCATAATCGGGTTGAGAGATGACCAGTTGATCAACTTTAATACCCAGCCTTTTTGCGTAAGTACGATCAAAAGCGTGTTCAACATCGATAAATGCTGCCATTCCACCCTTTTTTTGAGCTTCAGCAATAGCGTGCAGAGCGAGTGTTGTCTTTCCAGAACTTTCTGGGCCAAAAATCTCAATAATTCTGCCACGAGGATATCCACCGATACCCATAGCAATATCAAGGCTTAATGCACCGGAAGAGATGACAGGTGTCTCAACAGCGGTCTTGTCGCCAAGCAACATAACAGCACCTTTGCCATACTCTTTCTCTATGTTCTTTATAACCTGTTCTAACAATTCTTGTTTTTTATTTTTTTCCATTCTTCACTCCTTTTTTTCTTGTTTTGGAATAAATCTCCCATGACTCTTGGTCAAAAAAGACTGTCTTCACATAGTTTTT
Source organism: bacterium (assembly GCA_023145475.1). GTDB lineage: Bacteria > UBP6 > UBA1177 > UBA1177 > JAGLDR01 > JAGLDR01. Next base: position 4,467 of record JAGLDR010000087.1, on the reverse strand, counting down.
GTCATCATTTTTAATTTTGATGGCCATTCTGCCCTCTTGCTTTTTCTCAGATACTACTGTTGCCCCTGAAGCAAGTTCTTCAACGAGTGCTTTGATTGACTTACTTTTACTCTGCAGTCTCCGCCCTCTTGATGTGTTGAAAAATTCATAATGCTTGTTACGCGTAATGTCACCAGATATGATTTTGGCAATAATTTCAACATCTGAAAAGGTGGTCAAATCTTCTAAACTCATTTTCTTACTCCTAATAATAAATTATGCCATTGGGGGCAGTTAAAAACTTTGTTCCATTGGCTTGTGCCAAATAGACTGCACGAGCTGTTTCGCTCTCTTTTGGAATTGTAACACCCTTACCTACAACAAGGTAGGGCCCAAGAGAGTCTACATCTTTTACTTTTACACTCTCTCCAACAATCAGAGGCGGGTGGAGTGGAACAATCGGTAACTTCATCTTGTCATCAAAGATAACGAGCTGAGATTTGTCAATGACCCGTTCATCGCCATCAGGTTGAACAGGGTTGAAAAAAGAGAGAAATCCACGATCTATTAATTCATAGTGACAGGTGAGGTAGGCTTCGGGAGTGCCGATGTCCCACCAATCTCCAGTAAAAAAATAACCGCCAATCTCAATACCTTCTTGCATTATTCGTGTGTATATGTGTGTTGTAATTGATCGGTAAATATTGGGTGGAATATACTCAAGCAGAGCAGGCTCAATCAGATGGACCCCGCTAAAAATGGCATTCCCCTCAGGAAGATTCTCTGTGGTATATGCATCAATCATACGAACAATTTGCCCATCGCGGTTACAAGCAACAACGCTTCGAGCGTCATGTTTTGATGCGTTAAGAAGACCAAGTGTAACAACTCTTTTTGAGATTTGGTGTTGGTCTATCATTGACTCAATATCTACATCCATAATAGTATCGGCGTTGATAACAAGAATCGTATCGTCAACGAGTCCTTTTAATGCTCCGATTGCTCCGCCTGTTCCAAGAATCTCTTTCTCTTGGAGATAGGTGATTGAAACGCCAAATTTTTGCCCATCTTGCAGAGTATCCATAATCTTTTCTGCACCGTGATGGACATTTATATAGATATCTTTTATTCCCACGCTTTTGAGCAGAGCGATGTTATATCTGATAACTGGAATATTGATAATGGGCACTAATGGCTTTGGTAGTGTGTCAGTAATTGGTGCGAGCCTTGTGCCAAATCCGGCAGCTAAAATAAGTGCTTTCATTTTCGCCCTCCTGGTTGAAACTCAGGAATATAGGGGAGAAGCAGTTTTTTCAATGATGTGAGACCAAGATAGTCAAGTGAATCGCTGACAGTAAGGAGTGTTGGAGCGACAAATTGTATAAACCACTCTTTGTTTTTTATTTGATGCAGATAGATGAATCGGCCAGCATCTTTAAGCTTTCTTTGCACTGTCATCAGGTGGAATAGTGTCAAATATTCATCTTTGTCTACCAATAATTCTCTGATAACAATATTGTTATCCCAGAAGTAGTCGAGCAGTGTTTTCAGCTCTTTTTTGTTGATTGAAATATAGGAATCTCGCAAAAGAGCAACCAAATCATAGAGCACAGGAGCAATCAGAGCATCTTGGAAATCGATAATAACCCAGCGATTCTCGTGAAACATCAAATTGCGTGATTGAAAATCTCTATGTGAAAGCATATAGGGCATCTTTGAGAGAGAGTTACTTATTTTTTTGAACTGTTTTTCTAGTTTTACCCACAATTTATCAGTTGGAAGATGGTAGATTCGTTTTTGAATCATATATTCATAAAAGTGGTAAAACTCTGTCATCATCAGTGACTTTCGAAATGTCTTTTTGTCAGCAGGGGATGAGAAATCTTTGCGAGCATGCATACTTTTTTGCCAGAGGATAAGGGTATCTAATGCCTCTTTAAGCAGAGTCACCTTTTTTGACTTATCAGCTGCAATGGCATCATAGAGGGTAATGTCGCCGAGATGTTCGAGTAACATCGCCCGCTCATTGTCATCTCTTGCATATACTTTTGGGACGGGAATTCCAAGATTATCTAAAAAGTCACGCATATCAGCAAAATCAAAATATGCATCACCGCGACCAAACTCAGGTGAGTCGACAGCAGCTATCTGCATCAAAACAGCAGAAACATTCCCATAATTGACAACGCTGTATGCCCTTCCTGAGGCATCACCAAAGAGTGGCTTCGTCTCAATTTTACGAGGGATGCTTTTTAACCATTCACGACCAAATAGGTAGGCAAGATAGTCATGGTCTCTATTTATCTTCATCACTTGTCCCCACGATTAACAAACGGTTATAGGCTGCAACAACAACAGCCAGTTCATAACTTAACAAGAAACCGCCCCCAATAGCAAAAAATATTGGTATTGACTCGGTAAAAACAAAAAGAATGGCAAATGATGAAAGCATTATAAAGGAGAGGAAGACAAGTGCCAGTCTATGTTTCTCGCCTAATTTGACACTTTCCATCAAGGCATCAATTGCAAAGCGTTTATCCACCATTATGAGAGAGCCAGAAAAGAGAAAGAGTGAAATTACTATGACGGCAGGAATGACAACGAGCAGAAGAGAGATAGAAAAAAGTGGCACAAGTATCACTGTCAATATAAATCCATTTTCAAAAAGAGAGAAAAGAGAAGAAACTTTCTCTTTGAATTGGGGAAGTTTGTCTGTATGAGAAACCTCAATTGCAAGCAAAAGAAGAGGTCCCTGGAAGAGCAGTACAGCAACGCTTCCTATCAAAGGAGACCACATTAAAATGGCAAGTGGAAGGAGTGCAAGAATCCCAAAAGGGACGCTCTTTTTCCACGATTGCTTAAACGCAACAAATCCCTCTTCAAATAGCGATACGATATTTATCTGTTTCGTCGATGGAGTCGACACAAATAACCCCCAAAAAAGTACCACCGATTTTACACGAAATTGTATGCCGGGTCAATTATACCTGCCATGATATTGATTTTCACCTCTAAATAGTTAGGATAGAGGGAGTAAACTGTCAGTGATGGACATTGAATGGCAATATATCTTCTCTCGTTTTTAGCGAGTTTTACATTTCTCGTAATTGTAACACCTTTTATTATAAAGATGGGTATCAAGTATAATATTGTTGACCAGGTCAATAGTCGCAAAATACATCGTGGGAAAATTCCTCGCATAGGCGGAATTGGTATCACAATTGGAACGCTTCTTGCCCCGGTTATTCTTCTTGTCACTGCAACATCGCCTGAGTGGAAAGAGGCTCTCTCTGGAAGATCGATTATGATTGTTGTTATCGGTGGCGGAGGTGCTATTAGTCTGCTTGGATTGATTGATGATGTGTGGGGTGTCAGAGCTCGGTGGAAATTTCTTTTTCAAATTGGTATCGCATCGCTTGCTTGGTATTTTGGTTTTTCAATTACTGGTATCTTTACCCCATTTGGAGCATTTGAATTTGGTATATTTGCCCTTCCCGTAACCGTTCTTTGGATTGTAGCAATTATAAATGCCTTTAATTTGATTGATGGTATTGATGGTCTTAGCAGTGGTGTCGCCTTTTTTGCCTCTCTTACAATGTTTATCCTTTCAATGCACAATGGTCACACTTTTGCTGCTATTTTTTCTGCGAGTATGGCTGGTGCTGTTGTTGGATTTCTCCTTTTTAACTTCAATCCTGCTAAGATTTTCATGGGTGATAGTGGCTCGATGTTTTTAGGATATATGCTTGCCGTCATCTCTATTCAAGGGGGAAATAAGGGGAATACCATCATCTCTATCCTTGTTCCTATTATTGCAATGGGGCTGCCAATTCTTGACACTGGCATGGCTATTATCCGCCGTTTTTTCAGGAATCAACCGCTCTTTCAAGCAGATAAGCAGCACATACATCACATCCTCCTCAATCGTGGGTGGACACAGAGGAAGGTGGTTATATCGCTTTATGGGATTACCATTCTATTTACTGCTTTAGCTCTGGTTACCATCTTTTTGAAAGATAGCGAAGTTTTTCTTATTGTTACTGTTTTTAGTATTATCGTCTTTGTTTTTATCACTCGTCTCGGCTATATGAATATGTTTTATAACCGTTTTTCTCAACGGAAAGAGAACAAGCTGGAGTCCCGTTTGATGCAGGCGTATGAGATTGCAATGCAGAGCTTATCACTTGCAGAGATAGATAAGATGGTGGCAGAATTGCCATTTGTGGGGTGGGAGGTTATCTCTGAGAGTGGCAAGACGCTTATCAAAAAGGGCGAAGATGATCCAATTCAATTTTTGGATATTACCTATGATAAAGAGGGTGTCGTTCGATTTTTCTGGAAAGAGAATGTCCCAACAATCAATGCACGAGAGGCAGTTCTAATGGAGTTGCTTGCGAAAGGTATTGCACACTGTATTATTGAGAATCGTTGTAAATAAAATTATCTACCCAGTGGAATGTTTTTCACAATCATCCGCATAATTGATTT
>JAGLDR010000086.1 GCA_023145475.1 bacterium | reverse complement strand
AGAATCAATTGCCTCTATTTTCCAAATATACAGAGATGCTTTCAAATCGGAAGAAGCGTCATCCACCACTTGGGCATACAGATTAAAGACTCCATATTTCATCACCATATCAACACCACCGACGATAGCATTTTCTAACCCAGAACCATCGCCATCAACATCATATTTCACGGTCGCCCTTCCACCATCTGCACACGCAGGTAGAGAGCCTGCTGTTGCTGTTGAAATCTCTGTTAGTTGTGTCGATGCCGTTGCACTGTCACAACCATCAGCAGAAAAAACGGTTATTACACGGGCACCTTTTTCGTTCAGCGTCGTGAAGAGAGCATCTGGAGCGGGATCAGTCAGAGAGGGTGCGTCAGTGATATGAACAATGAGAGGAACCGTCTTCTCACGCCACTCAGAACTTGTTCCAATATTGTGCAACATCTGATATCCAAGATCTTCACACACAGTGCCGCTAGAAACAGCAAGTCCATCAATTTTTGATTGAAGAAGGGTGCTCTCTTTCGTTGGATTCTGGACAATAACAGCGTCTGAATCACCAAACTGAGCAAGACCGTATGCACTATCAGGAATTTTGGTTGTCAGTGTCGGAATCAATGTCGCTGAAAGAGATTGTTTCAGTGTAGAAAGTTCACCATCCATTGAGCTTGAAGTGTCAATTGAGAGCCAAATATCACTCTTTCTCACTCGTGGGGAAAAAGTTATATCAATCACTCTCGACTCCCTAAAAAGTTCAATGTATGGCTCTGTGACGACATCTGCTTTGTCACAAGGATCGGTCCCAACCATCTGCTCTATAAAATCACTATCACCATCACCATCCATATCAACATACAATCGTCCATCTTTTTTCAGGTTCGTACAATAGACCTCATCTCTATCTCCAAGTCCATCGTTATCTGAATCAGAATCAAGAAAATCAAAGAGATGATCACGATCACCATCGGTATCAAGCGGAATGGTCTCATCTCCTCGCTCATCTTTATCTGAAATACCATCTCCATCTGAATCTGCATCAAGATAGCTTGGCACACCATCTTTATCGGGGTCTCTATATCCCTCATACATATCTTCAACCGTATCATTATCTGAATCAGTATCAAGATAGTCTGGCGTTCCATCAGAGTCAGAATCAACGGGCGATTCGGGATGAGGTCCAGACTCTACAGTATCTGGAATAGAGTCTCCATCAGAATCAATATCACGATAGTTTGGTGCGCCATCACCGTCAGAGTCGCGGACTCCTTCAACAGAATCGGGAATTCCATCGTTATCAGAGTCACTGTCAAGATAATCAGGTGTTCCATCTTGATCAGTATCTACTGGAATCCCTCGAGGCTTCTCCGTTGTATCAAGAATGCCGTCTCCGTCAGAATCAAGAAGTGGGTCTATCTCGTCGCCATCAAATACTTCATCAACATCAAATATTTCATCACCATCAAATATCTCGTCAAAGTCCGATGACTCGTCTTCATCTTCATCTGAAATGTCGCTCTCAAATGAAACATCATCATCATGTGAAATATCATCGTCAATCGAAGGAGAGCTTGTGCACGCTATAAAAAAGAAAAATATGGTTACTATAACTTTGAATCTCATCTCCAACACCTCAAAATTGCTACTCACTTTTTAAGTATACTCAAGGTGTTTTCAGAATCAAGAAGAGCGATCAAAACACCAAAACTGAGCAGCCAGAAGAATCAGACTCTTTTTCATCAGGCTCATCTTCAGTTTTATCATCGACGGTATCGTAAAGAGTGAGTGTGGGATCACCGTAGTAATTTATCATCATCTTGCCTGCAAGTGCTTCAATTGAGCCATCTAATCCAACTTGTTCTCGCACTCTACTGTAGACAAAAGCTGCGGACTCTCCCTCAAGAAGTCCTTCAAACATCAGTGCTCCAGCGTTGTTTTCGCTGAATCTCTGAATATCGAGTTCACTCTCATAATCTGAGTAGTCTGTACTATCAAGTGGCGTCACATTGGTTGATGACAAAACACCGACTGCGGCACCTTTCAAAAGCATAGTATGGGTTAAATTCTCAGGAACTTCTACACTTCCAACTTCACAACTGACGGTGACAACAAATCCCGGAGCAGAAAATGAGCCATTAAAAACAGAGGTTGAGTCAATCATAAGCGGGCTATCCATTTCAGAACTTTGTGCAGCGCCATCGCTGTTTTCATCGTCCACCCAAACTGTTCGTATCACCATTTTAGGCAGGCCGTGGCCAAACCACATTATCAGACCAAAACCATCTTCCCATTTTTCAATCAAAGTTTGGTTTTTTATCGGAAATGTTGATTCATATTCAGATATTACAAAACCTTCCTCTTCATACATTGTTGTCACAGAAACATCATCATCTGACAAATAGTTTTGATGAATCCAGTCTGCACTTTGCGCACCATCAAGTGTGTACGGCCAGGTATAGGTTGTCATCTTTTGACCTTTAAAATAGTAAAATGATGCCGGCAAAAGCACTTTTTTTCTATATATCGCCTGCTCTTCTGTTTGATTTCCATAGTCAATTGCATGTTGAAGAATGATATCAAGCTCTTCTGTATCATCAAAATAGACGGGAATTCGACCAACGGCAAGTTGAGGAGCAAAACTCATTCCAGAGTCGCCTTCATCAAGCTCATGCTCACCATACTGTCCATTTTTATTAAGATCCCAATCTCCCGTCAGATTGCCATAGAGTGCGTCCGTTTCAAAATACCGACAATCAAGGGCAAAGCCACCACATTCGTCATTAGAATAGGAGTGTCTTGGCCAGACAATCCACATGGGAACATCGCCGTATTTCGCGTTTGCATCACCAATCAGAAGGAGATAAGAATAATCCTCGTGAACTGTTTTTAGCCACTCTCGAATCTTCTGTGCCCGCTCTATTCCCTTCAAATTTTCACCACCATAATCGGTTTCGGTTGCTAACAAAACGGTGAAGCCTCGCGCCCTCTTGTCTGCAATAAAGTTTTCAAGAGTTTGTGAGTTAGCAACAATATTAGTGGTTGTAACAATGATAAGAGATTTCTCTCCTTCAGCGGCAAAAAGAGAGACAAAACCAAGTAAAAGTGCAAAAAAAACAATATTCTTCATAAAACCTCCACTAAACAAGGGGTTGCAATCCCTTGTTGCTCTTGAGTTACTTCTCCATCGCAGCAAAGTCATCACACGTTATCTCTTCATCACCAGCAACAGCGTAACAAATACATCCGTTGTCCGCGTAATACTCGGCAATTTTCGTCGCATCATTTGTTACAGAAACTCTTCCAGCAATTTCAATCTCATTCCCTGTTGAGAAATCACTATCTTCATCAATACAGATAAAAAGTTTTGAACTCACTGCATCTTTATCAAGCACACCAATCGGACACGATTTGATATATCCCTGCCCTGCAACTTCCATATATTTTGTCTTGTGAAAAACGGCGAAGAAGTTGAATATATTTTCTGAACTATACTGAAGCTCTTGGAGACCATCCGTCCGCATCTTTTCAAGCTCCTTAATTGGGACATATACTTGCAATTCACTGTACTCTGCTGTTGTATTGTTAATCAATTCATAATCGCCAACCATTTGAGCATACAGTGTTGACCGCCCTACAACTCTTGCAATCCCAGCACTTGAGGTGTAGTTCCCTGCGTGATAGAGCTCTTCTCCAATTTCCATCTCTGCAAATTCGGTATATCCTGTAGTGCCACCTTCTGAGCCGTTTATCTGGCCTCTAAATTTAAATTTCAGATAATCTTCACCATTTTTATCAAAAAACCCATCTGGAATATCACAGCTAAACTCTGTTCCTGTTTTTGCTATCTCTGCATCAAACTGCTCTTTTGTCAAACTGTTGCCATCTGAATCAAAAAAGAGGCAACTCTCTATGCGAAGCTCTTCACTCACTGTTTGCAGTTCAGACAGTGCGATATTGCCCCAAAAAAGCATATTTTCGCCTACAGAAAAAGAGTCATTATTATCATAATCAATAAAAAACTTTGAATGGGCATTGTCAGCACGACTAAGAGGACAATACTGCATAAAATATCTCTTATCTGCTCGTGAAACAACAAAATACTCATAGAGTGTTACCCATGCTAACTCTGACATTGCCAACTCATTTTTTTCACTTTCACCCGCTTCTATCAACTCATCAACAGAGAGTCCAAGCGAAAGATAATCATAGTGGTAATAACTGTTCCCATTTTCAAGCGCGCCATCATCTTTCATAGAGTAAACGCTTAGCTGCATAAACTCTTTTCCTGCCCTATCACTCTTCTCATAATCGTCTGCATACTTTTTTCTATAGCAATTTTTATCGCCTCCAAGCGTGATTGTGTCATCACCAAAATAGAAGGTGAAATCACCAACACCACTCACACCCTTTTGAGCTGAAATATCCACATCACTATTTACTAACCCTTTGAAATCAAATATAAATGTGTTTGCAGTCTCCTTTTCAAAGAATGAATCTGCTGGCTGTGAATGTCCGCTAGGTGGGCTATCAGTATCAGGTGATTCATCATCAACTAGACTGCTCGTCTTATTTCCGCATGAAAGAAAAATAACCATCACAAAAACAGCAACATAAAGAGCTCGCATATCGAATCCTCCCTAAAGAATCTCACTAAGTTTATCTTAATTCACTTATATAATCAAGCATATATTCACAGAGGGGCAAAATACTCTTCCGCTCCACATTTTCGAGACAAAGATTGACATTTTATCCTCTACCACTAGACTTTGTCGTGATAATACTCTCTTGGAAACAGGAAAATGATGCGTAAAAAAACCACAATTTTCTTTCTACTGCTCACTATGGTGATGCCACTCTTTTCTGGCTCATTTTTCTCATATCCTGAAAGAAAAAAAGGGGTCTACACATCGCCAGTTGATCCTGTTGAAAATGTTGATATAACCGACATCGCAATGATGGAGCTTCTCCGCTCATCTTCATATCTTACACTGTACGACAACTCAATATGGCCAAAAGCGGTTGACCCTTTAGCACTTGAACAGCCAATTGGCTCGATTTTGGGCTCAAAATTCGCCCATGCTCCTCAAAAAAACTATATGATGCCAGTCTCATTCATTAAAACGATGGTTGGTGGTTCAAATAAGCCTGGTTTTCTTATTCCTAATCAAGATGGTCTTCAGATGCAAGACATCACCTTTATTACCGATTGGGGCGGCCGAATGCTTCTTGCTGATCGGGCACTTTTCCACTGGGAATTTCGGCACACTTTTACCACAAAAGAGGTCAAACACGAAATCCACAAACTCTACCTCAAGTATAAAATGGGGAAACTCTCTTTTGAAGGTGGAAAAGATAGCATAAAACTCGGTCCTGGTGCCTATGGAATGCTGCTTGATAACAGCGCAGATCCCTATTGGATGGTCAAGGTTCAGACAGACAAAAGTCTTGTTGGCGGTGGATACTGGGATTTTATATTTATGCACGGCTGGCTTAAAGATCAACGCGATGACTATAACAACCCAAAGCTGATGGCTGCGCGATTGACTTGGAGAATGCCCGGCGTGATGGATTTCATTCGTCTTGGTGCGACACACACACTGATGTATGGCGGAGATGGCAGAGAGAAGATAAAACCATATGAACTGCCCTGGCTCTTTTTAGGAGTTTCTGACAATCAACCACAAACAAAGTATGATGCTGATAGTTTTGGCTCTATTGATTTGACTATTTTCATCCCCTTTCATCGCATAAATCCCAAAATTCGTCACTTCTCTCTCTATCTGCAAGAGGGTGGTACAGATATCAAAGCAGTATGGCAAATAGAAGATGCAGGCGAATTTGCCGTTCCTTACGGTCTTTTTCGTTTTTATGAAAGAGAGTATATTGTGGGAATGGCAATGGGTTTAGAGCACCACGCTTTTCGACTGGAATATTCAAAAACGGCATACTCCTTCTATCAACACCATATGTATCCAAAGCAAGGATACAGCTATAACGGTGTCTCTCTTGGAGACCCTGTTGGAAACAACTTTCAACGCATTCTCTTTCGCCACTCTTGGATTCCAAGCAGACAGTTCTCTCTGATGTATGAAATAGGTTACTATCAAGGACCGGCACACAGCCACACTGACCACGAGCAGAAGTGGTTTGCCACATCACCAATCTTCTCAACTGGCGAAAACATCTTTCATCGCGGCTATCTCCATATTGACACCAAATACTCTTTTTACCCCTTTAGAGTTGGATTTGTCGGCAAAATAGATGGCGGAGACGGACACGATGCCAACGATGAGCCAGCACATATTGAATTTTCACCCGTAGCAACGCTTAACTTTTCTATAGCACTTTCGTTTGATATTATTTTCTAGAGAAAGAGTAGTAATATTGATGAGAGAAGACCGACTACCAATGCATTTATACGCAAAATCAAAACAATCATAACACCCAATCCACCATCAAGCCCCAACATAGAAAAAACGAGGAAGGAGGTCCCCTCCGTAACGCCCAATCTTGCAGGAATAAGCAGGGCAATATAGTTAAAGAGATTGATATAGGCATAGCCGATTGCAAGGATGGTAAAGCCATATTCAATGTGCAAAAGATGTGCAACAAAAACAAATGTTGCCAGTGATATTATTCTCGCAGAAAATTGGAGAAAAAGCACTTTATAATAGTCCGCACTCCTCTCTTTCCTAAAAAGCTCCAGTCTCTTCTCAAGCTCTTTGACAGAAGAGAGAAAAGTGGTCAAATCTCTCTTTAGCACCTTTGAAAAGAGTGAAAATAACTTCGTTGCAAGTGAAAATCGAACAGCCAATGATATAAAAACAAACGGTACAAATGAGACAATCGAAGCTCCCACTAAGAGCCACAAAAGATATGTTTCACAGTGCGAACCCATAAAAAGAGTGGCCAAAATTATAACTGCTATTGCAAGTGGCTTTGAAAGTTTAAAGATAAGATTGTAGAGAATAACTGCCGTAAAAGAGTCTTGTAGAGAGGCATCTTTTTTTATAAAAGCCCCTTTAACAACCTCTCCCATATCCCAGGGAAAAAGAGAGTTCACCAAACCACCAACACCATTAATTGCATGAATTTTCCACAACACCATCTTGTGTGGATTGGCATATTTTAACGATGCCGAGTCTAAAACTCGCTCTGTAAGACCCATTATAATAAGTACAAAAAGACCGGGTAACCCAATATTCTTAAATGCCGTTCCTATCTTTGTAAATCCAATATGATCGAGTAAGTAATAGAAAAAAACCAGTGACAGAAGAAAGAAAAAAATCTTCACTCCATCAAACAGCCGTTTTTTCAGTTGCGGTGTTACCATGGCGCTTTTTTAATAAAAATATGTATAAATACAAGCGCTGCGTTGACAAGAGCGGGCAGAAAAGCAAACAGTATAAACCAGTCTAACACACCAAAAAATGCTATAATAACAAGACCAAAAAGAATGCTCTCTCGCCACAAAAGGTGTTTTAGATAAAAGGTAACTGTTGGCTCACGACGCAATGTTTTAATCGGTGTTTTCTGATCCCACCAGTAGTAAAATCCGATATTGTTATCACTTTTATAGCGAGAGTGAAAGTTAATCATTGCGTAAGTATACGAGATAACACCTGTTATTATTCCAATAACAAAAAACCAGTGTGATTGACCACTAATCATCAGATGGTATCCAATTGCAGGATAGAGAAGCGCACCAATCGTCTCATCAGACAAAGAGTCTAAGTTGGCACCAAAGACAGAACTCTCTTTTCTCAGGCGAGCAATCTCGCCATCAACACCATCAACAATAGAATTAAGCTGCAGAAGCAATGTCGCAACAATCGTTGACCAATAACCAGGAATAAGAAAAAAGGAGAGTGCAATAAGGCCGATAAAGAAATCAACAACCGTTACAAGATTTGCGGTTATCCACTTGTGTTTCAGAAGGTGGCGAGTCATTCTAATGGAAAACGGTCGATTGCAATACTTTGCAATAACTCCACCTGGCCTAAACTGCAGAAGTTTGAGCAATCCCCATTCGGCATTTTTCACGGAATCATCATCAGTTATTTTTGCCCAAAAACCTTGTTCTACACTATTTGTCACAACCTCAACTTTATCGGATAGTTGCAGAAAATCTTTTATTCTTTTTGATGTTGGATTGTCACGCCATCCATCCCACGAAGAGAGCAATTTTACAACATCTTTCCCTGCTGAAAAGAGTGGCAACAATTCATCTGAACCCTCTATAAAAAGGGCTTGGTCGTCTGTGATATCTGATGACAACTCAACAAGATGTTCAACCGTCATATCATCAACTATCCAATCTGAAAATATCAATATTGCATGCTCTTTCAGAGTCGCAAGATGAGCTAAAACAGCCTCTTGTTCTATCGTCTTTGTTTTGAATGTCAGCTCTGTTTCTATTTGAGATATAACTTTTCCCCACCTTTCCACAAGGGGAAATGCTGCAAAAAGTGGTAAATCTCGGTTTGGCTTTAGAAGCAGAATATTATGTGAAACAGTGTCCATCAACTCTCCTCAGATGAATTTACAAAAACTTTTGCGTGTTTTTTTGCTATAGTGTCCCACGAGGTTTTTTGCGCATATTCAAAAAGCCGTGAGTGAATTTTTTCTAACTCTTTTTTATCACTGGCAACGAGCTTCATCGAACGCTCCCACGCAGCAACATCTAATGTTTTAACAAATATCTTTGCGGTAAGAGCATCATCATCTATATAATCTTTAATCTCTGAAAACTTCACACTATCAGAGCAGATAACAGGAAGGTTTGCACCAATTCCAAGATGAAAAATGCCACTTGCTGATGGGTATTTTTGCCAATAGGGGAGCAGTAAAACATCTGCAGCTGCAAAATAATTGGCGATTTCATCATCTTTTATAAAGTGGGTGTGCCACAAAATCTTTTTTGAGAAGAGTGAAAGCAGTTTACAACCAAAAATATAGAGTCTGTTGTACCAGCGGTTTCCCCCTGCTCGCCCTGCAACTAACAACTTTATCTGTTGCCTCTTTTTCAAGCCATTAAAAGCACGAACAATCGTATGATGGTTTTTTAGTAGATGTATAAAACCAAACATAAGAAAGACAAAATCACTCTTTTCAATACCAAGACGCTCTTTTGCCACTCCTTTTTCAGGCAGCTCCATAAAGGCTGTCCCATGCTCAATAATATGGGTATTTCCTGTCGAAATATTGTGATGCGCAATCGAATCTTGAGACATTCTGTTATGGACAATGATATGGGATACTTTTAACAATCGAGTATAAAATTGATTCCAGTCAACGCCCTGATTCATATCAACATCTGCGGTGTGAAGTGTTACAAAAACCGCTATCTCTTTTTTTGCAATTGACTCTATAAGACTCAAAAACAGCTCGCTATCGGGAAAGAGATCTGGAGCATGCTGAAAATGAACAATTTCTGGGTTAATTTCATCTATCTTTTTCAGAATCTGACTCTTAAAATCACCGGTGCGAGAGTAGGCGTCAAACACCTGAAAAGAATCACCCTTTTCAGCGATACCACCCTCAGAAACAACAAAAATATCAAACTGGTTTAGTTTTGAAAGCGATTTGACCAGATATCTTGTATATTCTGCAATACCGCACTCAAAAGGCGGGTAATCTGAAATAATCACCAATCTCTTCATCACAACTAATCTCTAAAATTAAACCACAAAAACGGTCAAATAATACGATAAAACAGAGGTAAAATCAACAAAAAAAATAGACAAACCAGAGTTACAGAGTATTCTTTTTCCCTGTCAGATTCTGAGGTCGTAGGAGAGAAGAATGTTACTGTTTTTATACACTGTTTTTATTGTGCCTCTTGAATCTATCATGCACTTTGTGCTTGAAAACACCCTTTTGCTCACAAATAATCCGACATTAGCACTTATTGGAGTCAGTTTAGTAGTAACTATTGGCTCTCTTCCACTCTATCATATTGCAGAAAAGTGGCAAGATAGAGAGCGTGAAATCGGGGAAAAACTCAAACCAAAACTCACAGAATTCAAGCAGATGTTTTCTGGTGCAACACTGAACGCCTACACAAACACCCTCTATCGTCAAAACCGCTACCACCCTATATTTGCACTACGAAGCATTGTTGGACTTCTTATACAAATCCCCTTTTTCTTTGCGGCATATCATCTGCTCTCGAACTACGCACCATTCAATGGGGTTGAGACACTACTCTTCAAAAATCTCGCTCAGGCGGATGGTTGGTTCTTCTCTATAAATGTTATGCCCTTTATTATGACTGCTATCAACCTTCTCTCTGCTACCATTTATGGCTCAAAACTGGATAAAAAGGCAAAAATTCAGCTCTATGGTATCGCCCTGCTCTTTCTTGTTGTCCTCTACAACTCTCCAAGTGGACTGCTCTTCTACTGGACGATGAATAACCTCTTCAGCCTTCTTAAAAATGTCGGATATAACCTTTTCTATAAAGATGGAAAGGTTGGAAAGAGCAAAAAAACATATAAAGCAAGAGCGTATAAGAAGTGGTTTGTGCAACTCGATAAAGCTCTGCCAAATGGATGGATTATCACTCTTTTTCTCTTTTTTGCTATCACTCTTACCTCTCTTATTGCGCCACTCTATGAGGCAAGCTCTAAAACCGTCTTTCTTGCGGTCGCTCTCGCCTCTATTTCACTGTTGATTACCGCCTTTTCTCTTGCTGTCAGCTCTTTTGTTCGTAAAGATTCTCTGCTCTCTGCGATACTCTTTTGGACAACTATTACTGCCGTTTTTGCCATAATAATGTATACCGCATCTCAGATGTCAACTGGACTAAAAGGACTTTCGTTTGAATACTCTATCCCTCTTCTTTTTGGCATCACGCTCTTCCATATTGTTGTGGCTGTTGCGGGAAAAATTGGCTCTTTTCTGCAACGGAAAGAGGCCGTTCCACTCTATAAACCCTCACTCTTTTTCTTTCTCGCTCTGAGTGTCGCTGCGGCTGCACTTCTTCTTATTCCTGCTCTCTCTCTGCTGGCAACTGGTGGCGTTAGCG
Organism: bacterium; assembly: GCA_023145475.1. GTDB lineage: Bacteria > UBP6 > UBA1177 > UBA1177 > JAGLDR01 > JAGLDR01. Next base: position 7,259 of record JAGLDR010000086.1, on the reverse strand, counting down.
ACTTTACCGAATCACTATCTCACTATCTCAACTATCTTTTTATGTGGTTTTTTGTGGCAGTTACCCTCTTTTCACTCATTTATGCCTATATTCCTCTGCGATGGAAGACAATTTTAACACTCTTTCTTACTATTATTGCACTTTATGCTACGGCAAATATTTTTCTCTTTCCTGCAAGCTATGGAGAGATGAGCCATTTTGTCTTCAAAGAAAATATCGGCAGAATAAACTACTCTTTTCTCTCTAACTTCTCGGTTGGGCTGCTCATTATTGCGATAGTCTCGCTTCTTCCAACATTCAAAAACGGGCAAAAATATGTTTTCTATACACTAAACATTGTTGCAATAGCATTTTTAGCACTTGCCATTAAAGAGTCTTTTCATTTTTCACATAAACGCAATGGTATCATCAAAACTGCTGCTGCAACAACACTGACACCACAATTTACCTTCTCTAAAACAGGAAAAAATGTGGTTATTGTAATGCTCGATCGCTTTATCGGGAGTTATGTGCCAGAGTCTATCAAACTTATTCCTGGTCTCGATGAGAAACTTGATGGATTTACTTGGTACAAAGAGTCGCTCTCACCATCTAATGTTACTATCGGTGGCGAGCCATCAATTATGGGTGGATGGGACTATAACATTCATCGTATGCACAACACGAGACATTCGACCTCTCTTTTTGATAAACTCGACGAATCGACACGAATTCTTCCCTATAATTTTGGGAAAGCTGGGTATAAAACGACAATGGTTATGCCTCCTCTCCCGTGGAGAAAACGGGATAACACACGCTATATTGAAAATGTTTCCTATATTTCAGATTTAGAGGGAAAATATTCAAACTTGTGGCTCAGAGAGAAAAATATCTCTATAAAACGGGCTAATATATCGGCAAAACTGCTGATGTTCTCTCTTTTCAGTGCTGCGCCAACATCAGCTCGGCCGGCAATATATGACGATGGCAATTGGCTCCTCTCTGCAACCTATAAAAAAGCTATTACTATGAAAGATGACAGAGTTGTTCGCTATGAAAATAACGCATCACGCATACAAGAGGCAATTGATACCTGGAGTGCTATCTATTATCTTCCGCAGATATCACAAACGACAGATGACCAGCAACCTCACTTTTACTATATGAGCAATCTCTTTCCTCATAAACCTTATATCACCTCTCAAAATTTTGATATAGAGCCAAATGGAGAGGTTGAATATCCAAAATCAGTTCTTGATTCATTTGGTGGTGATGTCTATGCTTTGCAACACCTCTATACTGACGCTGCAGTACTCAATCTTATCACAAAGTGGTTTGACTGGATGAAACAAGAGTGTGTCTACGATAACACTCGTATTATACTTGTTTCAGATCACGGCAGGTGGGTCCATTCGCCATCTTTTGACAGACAAAAACTCCCCTTCTCAAAAGTTAAAAAAGGAAATATGCCTACAACTTTTAACAACCTTGTCATGGTGAAAGATTTTAATCAACGGGGCATTATGCAAGTGGACAGCACATTTATGACAACAGCGGATATTCCCCACATCGCTCTTGAGGGAATTATTCAAGGCGAAAATCCATACACCGGCAATCCTATTGCACCTCCCGCTGATAAGTTTCCTTTTTATCTTTACAATATCTCGTGGCAATTTGAGCACTTACAAAAAGACAGCTACCGCATAAACGAAGCCTATAAAATAGACAAACCTTCCATTTTTACAACAGGAAACTGGAGTTTATATGATGATAAATAGAAAATACGCACTGCTCATTCCAATCCTGTTAACGCCTATTCCGCTGTTAGCATATCTTGATCCTGGCTCTGGCAGTATGCTCTTCTCTGCACTTATTGGCATTATTGCAACACTCTTTTTTGTGACTAAAGGACTCTTCTATAAACTGCTCTCACTTCCGGCCTATATTGCAGGAAAAAAGGCAGGAATAAAGCATGATTCTCACCGTATCGTCTTCTACTGCGAGGGGGCGAGATATTGGCCTGTATTTCAGCCGGTAATTGAAGAGTTAGAGAGACGAGGTACAAAAGTTTCCTATCTTACCAGCGACAAAAATGATCCTGCGTTATCGCGAGAGTGGACGCATATTGAGACCAAATATATCGGCGTGGGAAACAAGGCATTTTTCCTTCTCAACACTTTGCAAACTGACATCTGTGTTATGACAACACCCGGTCTTGATGTCCTACAAATCAAACGAAGTCGTGGCGTAAAAAAGTATGTTCACATCACCCATTCAGCCGGTGGATGTAGTGGATACGCCACATTTGGGCTTGACTACTACGATGTCGTTCTCACTGGCGGAGAGGCAGACAAAAAATTGATTAAAGAGCTAGAAAGCGTAAGAAATATCGAGAAAAAACAGGTCGAAGTTATTGGCTGCACCTACCTTGATGTTTTGCGAGAGAAACCCCAAGCTGAGCCACTCTTTTCAAACAACAACAAGAGTGTTATCATATCTCCAACATGGGGCGCACATGGCCTGCTGTCACAGTACGGCGAGACGATTCTTGCGCAGCTTGTTGCTGCAACAGACTATAACATCATCATTCGCCCTCACCCTCAATCTTTTGTTGCTGAAAAGGCGATGGTTGACCAGCTACAAAAAAGCTTTCCGCAGAGTGACCGTTTGATATGGGATACCAACCCAGATGGACTCAGAGCGATGAAAAGTGCTGATATAATGATTAGTGACTTTTCAGGCATTATTTTTGATTATCTCTTTCTGTTTGAACGACCTGTACTCACCCTGAAAGCAGAATACGACAAACGAGGAAAGGATTCAATGGACATCGCGGACGACCCATGGAACATTCAAGTTCTTGACAAAATCGGTGGGGTAATTACAAAAGATGAGACCGCAAACATCGGTGAGATTGTAAAACAAAAACTGATGGCAACAGAGGGCGTCTCCACACTTCTTCCTGAACTCCATAACGATATGGACAAGTATCCATCAGAAAGCGGGAAACGAGGTGCTGATGTAATTGAACAGCTCTTACTCTCTAAGAAATCTTCCTGAAAGAATTAAGATAACAACATAGAAAAGTGCAACAACAATTCGTGCGAGTCGCAGTATAAACTGTTGCATAATTGCGGCGACTTTTGGCACTAACCCTGCATTTCCAACCGTCAGGGCAGCAAGCTCCATCACTCCCCAGCCAGAGGGAATGAAACTGGTAACCCACCCTAAAATTCGAGTAACAAAAAAGAAGAAAAATGCAGTCATCAAGGAAACTTCAGGAACAAGAACCTTCCAGACGAAATAGAGAATAAAAACATCCATCGAAGCGACAAGAGTTTGCCAAAACATATTTTCAAACATTAAAAACTTTTTCTGTTTTCCCTTCTTGTATCGTGCAATAATTTTAAGTAAAAGGGTGATTGTCTTGAGAATTTTACCTTTTCTCAGAAAGGGGATTTTGATAATCCACGAAACAAAAAGCTCAGCAACAAGATCAAACATAAGAAAAAGAGTAAATGATAGAAGAAGAAAAACAATACCTGAAGAGAGAAAAATCACAAAGACAAATTGGGGTAAATTTTCAAAATAGAAGATGACAAAAAAGGCACTCACACCCAGCATTAAAAAAGTGGTGATATAGTAGTTAATATTGAGGACTATAATCTCAGAGACTGTTTTAAAACGATTTTTTGACGGGAGTCGCGATGCTTTTACCGCCTCACCAAGCATTGCTCCAGGAGTCAACGCATTTATCCCTGTGCCACCATTATTTACAATCCAGAGTTGAAGAAAGTTCTTATGGCCAATCAGTCTATGCCAACCCCACGCAAAAATAGTATCTCTAAAAACACAAAGAAGAATTGCAATCAAAAAATTCCACCACCCAAACAGTCGCATATTCTCTTCTACTTTTTCTAACCCAATCGAGTAGAGAACAGTTATCGCAATAATGAGTGAAACTGCATAAGAAACAGTATAAAATAGATTTTTTCCACGAAAAACTTTCATGAGGCGGAGTATACAAAGATGAAAAGTCAATTACAAGTATTTTTGAAGATGGTACCGGGAACAAGACTCGAACTTGCACAGCGTTGCCACCACTAGACCCTGAATCTAGCGCGTCTACCAATTCCGCCATCCCGGCACACAAAGAACGAGTGTATTATACAGATGGTACGGTGAAGTCAAGGAATTTACATTTTCAAATCAAATTCAAGCTTCACACCTGAGAAATCAGGCAAATCCCTGCAGACACCGCCGGTGCAGACTTTCCCACCACGCATCTGTCCACCAAAAATCAAAGCACGAACCTTCTTATAGTGAACCGAAATCGAAGCACCAGGATAGTAGTGCTGTTCGTCACTGTCTTCATTATGATCGTTCCAATAGGAGAGAAGAAGTGAAAATGTAACCAGACTGCTTATCGTCCAATCAAGTGTCTGCCTAAAATCAACGGCATCATTCCACTCTTCACCTGGATCATTCTTTATATAGACTTCTGAGGTACTTTTAAAGCTCTGTTTTTTAAAACTAGTCCCCAAAAGAAGATTGATATATCCCCACTCTACAAGCTTTGGAGGATTACCTGCGTAAGCTTCAAGGTCCTCTTTTCGGTGATACCCACCAAGCACTTTAAAGGAAAATTGCTTCCATGTTCGATCAATACTCCCGCCAAGATACAAATCTTTGGTATCACCAAGAGTTGAGGTAAAACTTTGGTCTGACTGCTCAAGAGACCATAAAAGTGCCGTCTCAAATGAAATATTGAGTTTTGTCAGCCGTTTCTCCGCAAGAGCAATCCTAAATTTCATACCCCAATTATCATAGGGTGTTGTCAACTCATAATTATCAGGAATCAAATCGGGAACAGAAAAATAATCTCGCTTAAAATCGGGATCCTCGAGCACATCATAGTTGACAAAATAACGACTATATCTGTTTCCTTGCATCGAAATCGTTAACCGTTCGCCTTTGATATCCCACCACTGCCGAGCAGAGAGATAGAGAGCGTGAGCACCAGCCATATCATGCGTTATATTAGAAAACTGTGTCGTTTTATTGTTATTTCCATCTGCTATCATAGTAAATCCAGCGTACGACGAAAATCCTTTCCACAGCGCGCCTGTCCGCATTGAAGCACCAACAAGATGAAAATCTTTTTTAACTGTTTCAGCTGTTGCTGTTGCTGTCGCCTCTTCTACCTTATAAGGCTGATAATAGGCACCAGTATAACTGAGATGCCACGACAATTTTTTATATTTATAACCGAAATCTGTGCCAAACAACCAATCCCAACCATCTTGCATTCTCTTTTCTAGTGGAATATCTCTGAGCATCGGATTTGCGTATCCACCGAAAGTGGTCACAGAAAACCCTTTCGTTTTCACAATAAACTTGCCACCTCGGATTGAGTTATCTCCATTCTTATCACTTGGAGTCATCGCAAGCATCAGTCCACGATTGAGAGAGAGATAGAAATCACCAGCGGTAAAATTAAACCGCTTCCATCGACCTTCAAGAGCAACTCGTTCAAGATAATATTTGGGGCCATGATTAAAGACCATATCATTGCTCAGCATATACTCCTCACCCTCTTTAATTGGCATACCAATCATAGCAAACAGATCTTTTCTAATAGAAAAAGTCCAATGACCCATGCGTGCTTTGAGGCGAGTTGAGTTATAGAGAGTAAGATGGTTTGGCAAAAATGCTGAGGTGGAGCCTCCTCCAAAACCGGGGAATCCACCACCACCAGACGGTGCAACTTCATCTTTGTGAAGATAACCATAGATATGATTTTTCATATCTAGTGTCCAGTGAACTTCATCTTTTTTCGTTTTTTTGAGGGAAATATCGTCAGCACTTAATAGAAAAAAGGGAGTTACAAAGAGTAACAATAGTAATAACTTCATTATCCTTACAACCTATTTTTAAAGGTGTTGCAACTAATCTGAGATTAAAAAATCTATCTTTTGTTTGAGACCTACTTCATCAAAGCCTTGTGTTATTGTAAGAATCTCCATTGTATCGCCATCAATAAGAACATTATAAGGCGTTCCAAACTGTTCTGGTGGAAAATAGGCAGAAATTGCAACTATATCAGCAGGAGCGCCAGTATGTTGACCTCCGTATGATTTATTCCATCTTGTCAGTCCGGCCATATCTTCAAAGCCACCAGAGGCAAACAAGACTTCAACAGCAACAAATTTTTCATCCCCAAACTCTTCATACCATTCCATAATCTTTTTTGCTTCTTGTGTACAGAAAGGACATCCAAAAGAGCTTCCAACCAATAGTATAGCTTTTTTAGTCTTATAATAATCGGCAAATTGGTGAAAATTCCATTCGGTGTCGTAATAGGTCATATTGTGAGCAATCGTTCCACCAGTATAGCATGAATCGCCAACTGTTGGATATTTTGCGGGATGGTGGCTAAAGCAAGTCGTCCAAACATCCGCACAATTTTTCTTCATACAATCAGCATACTGAGAAGATGCACATTTCTCTTTTTCACACGCAGCATAGGCAGCATACTCAGTTTTTGCTTGTGATTTTGCCTTCTCAACACACGCTTTATAGAAGGTAGATTCAGCATCGTACATTCCCGCACAGGTAACAAGAGCGTCACACTCGAGTGTTCCAGTATCAACAACATCATCTGCATCTGCATCCTCAGCTGAATCAGCACTATCGCTAGCATCCATATCGGTAGCACTATCTGCCGTATCGCCACTGTCAGAATTATCATCTGAGCCGCCACATGAAATCATAGCAAAACCACTAACCAATAAAAATAAGAAAAAATAGATTGAAAACCGTCGCATACGAAACCTCGATGTAAATTAGCCAATAACAACTAGCAATCTTACGAATAGATTGCTAGTTGTCAAAGCAAAACTTAATTATTAATAATAGCCTGCAAATCACTTTTCATATTAGTTTGATCATATCCTTCAACAATTTTAATCACTTTCATATCATCAGCATCAATATAGACATTGTATGGTGTTCCAATTGTTGTACTTTCAGGATCTAGAAAAGCGCCAACAGCAACAGTGTTTGCAGGAGCTCCGGTAAATGTTCCGCCATATGCTGAATCCCACATCTCAAGAGTATCCATATCAACAAAGCCACCCTCTCCATCTAAAATAGCTTCTAAAACAGCGATATTCTCTTCACCAAGATCAGAAACCATTTGAGGAAGTGCAGCTGCCTCAGTCTTGCAATTTGGACAAGAAGTGGCACTAATAACAAACAAAATCACTTTTTTCTTCTTG
>JAGLDR010000085.1 GCA_023145475.1 bacterium | reverse complement strand
TGAAAAACCCTCGTACGCCATCAACGGGAAATGACCGAACTGCAACAAGAAGATCAACTATCTTTTTTGGGGTCATCTCATCGATAATGCCAGCTTTCATATGATATTTAATTGCGAGATTTGCCGCTTTTTGATGTTTGCTTTGAACTTTGAGTCTCTTTGCAAAAGTTTTAAGCAGTTTTAGTCCTGTTTTTGTGTGATTGTGGTGGCTTGGCCACTCATTTTGTGGTGTTTCACCTTTTCCTATATCGTGCATCAGTGCCGCAAATCGTATGATAGGGTCACTGGATGTTACGCGCATCATTGTTTCGATTGAGTGAGTGAATGAATCCTCTTCTGGGTGAAATTCAGCTGGTCCTGCAGGCACTCCAATCAATTTTTGCAGTTCTGGGAAGTGAGCAGAGAGGAGATTGCTCTTTTGTAATACTATAAAGAATCGGTCAGGTGCCTCTTGAGCAAGTGAGCGATTACATTCACTCCAGACGCGCTCAGGAGAGAGAGTATGCAACTCATCAAGAAGTGTTTTCATGAGTTCAATTGTTGCTATATCAACGGTGAACCCGGGTAGGGTGGCAGCGAAGCGAGCAACGCGGTAGGCACGAAGCGGATCTTCAGAAAATGCGTCAGAAACATGAATAATTTTTTTTGCTTGCAAATCGGCCTGACCATTAAAGGGGTCGGTTAGTTCACCTGTTTCACAATCTTTTGCGATTGCGTTTATGGTGAGATCTCTCCGTTTCAGGTCCTCTTCAAGGGTGATTGTTGGGTCAAATATTGTCTCAAATCCGTGATATCCTGCACTCACTTTTCTCTCTGTTCGTGCAAATGCGTATTCGTCACCATCAACCAAAAATACCGGAAATGCTTTGCCTACTTTTTGCGCTGTTGGGTAACGATCAAGAAATTCTTCTTCTGTTGCGCCAACGACGACATAATCTCTGTCACCTTTGATTTTTCCATAGAGTAGCTCATCTCGGACAGAGCCGCCAACACGATAAATTTTCATTTGACCGTGATATCTGTTGCTGACTGTATGCCAGTATTATTGTTTTGGAAAAGTGTAGGAAAGATGGTCGAAAGAAGCGGTCTAAAAGCAGGGGCAACAAGTGATGGTGAAAATGGTGTCAAGACCATACTGTTTTCATCATCATTGCCCATCAACATATCAAAAATATTTTGAGTTTTTGGAAACTCAACAAGAGGCGTTTTCGTGGTGTCAGAAAGGTTTTTCTCTTTTTTAATGTAGGCAATAGCTTCATTAATTCCACCAAATTCATCGGCTAATCCCATTTTAACGGCATCTCTTCCTGTCCAGACGCGCCCTTTTGCCATCGATTCGAGCTTTTCAAAGGTCAATTTTCTTCCTTTTGCTGCGCGGTCTACAAAAATGTTGTATGTATCGTCAATCTGCTTGTTAAGCAGTACAAATTGTTTTTCACTCAACTTTGTAAGAGAGTTATACATCATTTCGTTGTCGCCAATTGCAGTGTATTCATAGTTCAGCCCAAAATTCTTCCAAAATTCTTTTGTATAGAACTTACCCATAACAACACCGATGCTACCAGTGATTGTTGATGGTTGCACAAAGATTCTGTCTGCATTCATTGCAACATAGTATCCGCCACTTGCCGCTACACTGCTCATCGAGACAACGATTGGTTTTTTTGAATTCATCGTCTCATGCCATATTGTCTCAGAGGCAACAACAGAGCCCCCAGGAGAGTTGACTCGCAAGATGAGCCCAACTATATTTGGATCTTTTTTTGCTTTTTTGATGGCAGCCGCAATGGTGTGAGAGCCTGCTGATGATACTTCGCCGCTAAACGAGACGCTACTTCGTCCTCTATGAATTCCACCTCCAATATAGATAAGAGCGATAGATGCGGGGGGTGTTCCAGAGAGAGCATTAAGTTGAAATGGTGTTTTATGCTCGTGATAGCGAAAAATTGAGAGAAATTCTCCACCACTCTTTTTTGCCTCAGCAAGAGCCTCAGAGCGATAGTTAGCAGCAGTGATAAGTCCTGCTGTTTTCAGCTTTTTAGCAGCCCACGGACCGCTGTTTGCGAGGTTAAGAAGTGTCCCTGATTTGGCTTTTTTATCTTTTTCTACACTACTTGAAACAGTGGAGAATATCTGTTTCAACAGGTGCGTTATTGACTCTTTGTGAGCTTTGGTATAACCCTTTTCCTGAAACATATTCCAATAGGTTTTATACTCTTTTCTGTGTGCGCCAATTGGCTCTATCTTCAGTTTGTCCAACGCTTCACGAAGAAAGAGACTTTCTCCATGGATTCCTGCCGTTGCCATCCCCGCCTCTTGCATATAGTTTTGCGAAAATACGGTCGAAAGATAAAAAGAGCCCATGCCACCAGCGCCTTCGTTGAAGGTGTCCGCCCATGCAATGGCTGTCTTTCCAGAGGCTGTAAACGATTGGATAGCGTTTCGAATCTCTTCAATTTGAGCATAGCTAAGATGAAGGTGGCTAATGTCGGCAAAGAGTCCTTTGACATGAGCGTCGCTCTCTGCCTCCTTTAAAATACGAACGAGTTCTACCACAGAAATCTTCTTTTCGATTGATCTCATAAGTGGATCACTAGAAATCCAATCGGCAGAGATGGTTGAAAAATCGATGGAGAGAACAATTTCGTTTGGAACTTTTTTCTCTTGTGTTGTTTTACTCAGCTTAGATATTGCTCCGATAAGCAATATGATTAAAACAAGGGTAATACCCCCTAAAATAGCGAGAGTTGTAACGATTATATTTTTTAGTGTACGCATTAAAATGAACTCCATTGGCTAATAAACAATAAAAATCGCACTTAACTATAACATAATAGGAGTGGGGAGGTCAAGAGTTTAGTTTGACCTACTCTGTTAATTGTGTAGCGACAGTTGACAAAAGAGGCGTGATTGTTAGAATAACCCGTAGTATTGTGGGCAGGTGAGATGTGTTGAAACGAAAACAAAACATAATAGCGATGGTGATGGGAAGGGTAGTCTTGCTTTTCTTTATTATAATTGCCCTTGGCGCATGTGCAAAAAGTGAAGATATGCCAACAGTTGGTGACAGTGGTGATACAGGAGATACCGCCGATACAGGAGACTCTAGTGACACTGGTGATACAGCCGATAGTAGCGCCGTTGATGAGTCGATTGATGAGTTAGAGGTGTCCGATGAAGATGCGACAGGTGGTGCCGATGATGCCGCGTGCACTGATGAAAATTTCAAAGAGAATGATGATGACGGTGATGGGATAGCTAACTATCTTGATGGCTGCTCCGATTTTGATGATGATGGAACACCAAACTATCTCGATATAGATAGTGACGGTGATGGGATTTCTGACCATGTTGAATGTGGTGAAGATTTTAACCATCCACGAAATTCTGATACGGATAATATGCCTGATTTTTTAGATGTTGACAGCGATAATGATGGTGTTCTTGATAGATTAGAAGAGATATACGGGACAGATGTCCTGAAAAAAGATAGCGATGACGATGGGAGCGATGATTTAGCTGAGGTGGTTTACGGGAGTGATCCACTTGATGCGACAGATTCTATTCCTGATGGTATTTTCTATGTTGTTCTGCCTTATGATGCTCCAGAGAGTGTTTCAAGGAGTTTGACATTTAATGTGAAGATTGACGCTATTGATGTTGCGATTTTGTTGGATATATCTGAATCAATGACCGAGGAGCTAGAAGAACTTAAAAAAACCATTAAAACAGATATTGTCGATGCAATTTCGCAAAAATACCGTGGTGAAACAGAGTATGCAGGTTTTTCTTTGGCAACTTTTGGATGGCAACATCCCTATAGTTTGCGTCAGCGAATTACTGCGAGTAACACCAAAATACAGCATGCGATAGATGCGGTTGAGATTCCAAAAGATACAGATGAATTGCACGATTTTGCACTTTTTGCTCTTGCAAGTGGGCAGGGTGTTGAGAATGTAGTGCACCGCTGTCTTCCTGGATTTGAAGGTTGCGCGCAGACTATTCGTGAGGATTCTACGCTCTCCCTTGCACAAATGGATTGCTCGGCTTCATGGGGTGATGTTGGAGGTGGCTGTTTTAGACGCACCTCAATGCCCATTATTATTATGATTACAGATGAATCATTTATGCACTGTATTCAGCACGATGATGTTCCTGATGGCTATAATACCCTTTGTCGTTATGATCAGCCAAATGGACCAGGACAACAAGAAGCGATTGCGGTTATGAGTGGAATCGGCGCCAAGTTTATCGGCATTGATACTGGATTTTCAGAGGGAAAGCCAACAAACGCAGCATTTGAAGATTTTAAAACAATTGCAGAGCAGACAGGGTCACTTGATGGAGATGGAAAGCCTTTTATCTACCACGCAGGGAAAGAGAGTGGTGAAGGTTTGGCTTCAGAAATTGTATCAGCAATTGATAATCTTACTGAATATATCAAGATGGATGTCAAGACGGAATCTCGCTCAGAAGAGATGTGCGGAGGTCTTTCTGTCTCGAAATTTGTCAGAGAGGGCGCGCCGATTAAAGCAATTCCAGGAGATGCTGTTCAAAGTGTTGATGAAACAACTTTTTATGGCGTTAAAAAGGGGTCGTCTTTGATATTTGAAATGAAGTTTTATAACGATTTTTGCATAAATAAAAGTGATGAGCCATTGACCTATAAAGCATTTGTAACAGTGCTGGGAAATGGTTCTTTTTTGAATTCACATCTGGTGACTGTAATTGTGCCACCAGAAAAATAAAGAGGTGTTTTGATGATGAAAAGATTGAATTGGTTGTTTGGATCTGTTCTGTTGGTGATGGCGTTGACTATGATGCCAGCGTGTGGTGAAGAAGAAGATATAGCGGACACTGGTGACAGTGCTGATACCGCTGACACGAGTGATTCAAGTGGCGATACAGCAGACACAGCTGATAGTGCAGATACAGCAGATACAGCTGATAGTGCAGATACAGCAGACACAGCTGACAGTGCAGACACCGGAGATTCTGTTGATACTGGTCAAGATTGTGATGATCCTGTTTGGAAAAAAGAGGATGCCGATGAAGATGGTATTCCAAATGGTGTTGAAGGATGCGAAGATCGTGATGGTGACGAACTTCCCAACTATTTAGACGCAGACAGCGATGGAGACGGCATTCCTGATGCAACGGAAGCAGGTGACGATCCTACGAATCCAAGAAATACCGATACTGATGATACACCTGATTATCTCGACAGAGATAGCGACAATGATGGTTTACGTGATAAACGAGAGAAAGAGCTCGGAACAGATCCACTCTTGAAAG
>JAGLDR010000084.1 GCA_023145475.1 bacterium | reverse complement strand
CACTGCTCTCATCTTCAACAATTGAAAGAAACGCCTTATCTTGCTGACCAACAATGACCACCTCTCCATTGAGACGAGCACGACGCAACAAATCAAACATCTCTGCTCTTGCAGACTCAATATCAGCATCGACTGCCGGCATACGAATCAGACGAATCTCATACTCTTCTAATTTTTGTTTCATCGCCTCCCCATTCATCATCCAGGCAAGCATTACCATCAAATTACCGTTTTTCTCCCCACGCCACCATATATCAATCCGTTTGTGGGAGCTGAATTTTGAGGCATTTTTAAAAAGGAGAGTATTCACTTCACGCTCTAAAATACGGTGAATAATTGCCACAGAATCCATCTGATCATTATATTCTAACAAAATGGTATTTGCCTCAATTCCTGTCGGATGACTCGCCTGGACAAGCGCAGAGACAGCTGGGGTTATATCTCTGACTTGCACACGAGAAAACGGCATATTTTTTGGAGGAACAAAGAGCTCTCGCAGAGAGTCCTCACCCGTTGTAACAATATTCATATGGACAAGGCCTTGATGCGATGCAATCACACGAGAAATCTCAGCAATTGCTGTTGGATGACCACTCTTCCCTGCAATTGATATTGCAGTTACAACTGGTCTCCAATTTTTTGACCCTTGTACAATTTTGCCCAACGAGAGAAAAACTTTTGCACCAATCGCAAACATAATGCCCCACCAGACACCTTCAAGGCGATTTCCCGCTCGGTAACGCAAAATAAGTTTAAAAAGTATTAACTGCACAACAATAATTACCACGCCAACAGCCCAATTAAACAGCATGATAGCGCCGATACTCACCAAAAAACCGTAAAAATTAATTGACCAGTGGCCTTTGCTTGTCGGCCGAAATGTTGGATTTCCGCTCACTCGCTCAAGAAAGGCACTTCCATTAATCCAGCCATAGACCATCAAAAAGAGAATACCAACGATTGTTGATGCAGTGTTAATGCTCCCCATCCAGATGATAGAAAAACCAATAATTGCCGAGAAAATAAGTGCAAAACGGGGTTCATTCCCATTTTTTACAAAATCAAATCGCAAAAAATGGAGCCAACGGGGCATAACACCGTTAATGGTTAGTGATTGCAAAGTGCGAGGGGCAGTCATAAAGACACTAAGCGCACTAGAGCCTGTCGCAAAAAGAATGCCAACAACTATAATCAGTGCAGGAATGTTGTGCGGAAAAGCCTTGTCAAAACCAAGCAACCCCGTCAACATCGAAGCAAGCGGCAACCCATTATGATACCCAGCAATCACCGTTTTAGGATTCATAAAGCTAAAAATAACCGCCGAAATCAGATAGATGACAAAGGTAACAGCAATCGCAGAGAAGGTCCCCTTGACCAAACTCTTTTTCGGATTAGCTAAATCGCCACTCATTCCAACGCCGGCATCAATGCCCGTTACCGCAGGAAAAAACTGGGCAAAAACAGAGAAAAAGAGAGCAATACTCAACGGTCTATTCCCTGCTAAATTTAAGTTTTCAACAGCAAAAAGTGAAACCGTATTCACCTCTATTCCTAAAAAAGGGACAATAAATATAGTAACAACACTTATTCCCAAAATAACCAAAATAAGCGACTGGATTTTAAGCGTAAAATCAGCACCAATCATCACAATTCCAAAAAAGAAGATAAAGAAAAACGAGGCAACAAGTTGACGCTGAAAAAGGAGTGATGCTGCATCAGATTGAGCAAAAACATCAATGAACCCAGAGAGATATGGCGCCAAAATGGGGGTCAAAGGCTGTGCAAAACCGATAGCATAAAACCCAATACTTGCCGCTTGAGCAATATAGAGCTGAACACCAATACTGCCACCAAATGCCTTGCCTAAACTACGGCGCGCCAGAGCGTACATTCCGCCAGGACCGACATCGTTGAGATTTGTGGCACAATCAGCCATAGAAAAAGCTGTCGCGGTTGTTACCGTATGGGCAAGAACAATAATCCCAAGAATGGCAAAAAGACCAACATCTGCCGTTAAAACAGGAAGAAGAAGAAAGAGAACCGTTCCTAAAATCGCCTCAGTCGAAGGGACAAAAACGCCCTTAAATGTACCAAACTTATTCTTTATCACACGCACGCTCCCAAAATCACATAATCAAATCAACCATCGAATAGAGTCCAGCTGGTTGTGTCAAAATCCAACGAGCAGCATCGAGTGCACCGTGTGCAAACAGTGCTCTACTTTCGGCTTTATGAGTTATCTCAATCCGCTCCTCACTTCCCGCAAAAAGAAGTGTATGCTCACCAACAACGCCACCTGCCCGTACAGAGTGCACTCCAATCTCATCAGTACTTCGCGCACCAACAAGACCCTCACGACCATGTACCTTATTTATATCGCTGCGAACAGTTGCAATATCATCAAGCAAAGTGTTTGCTGTCCCGCTTGGCGCATCTTTTTTGTTGTGGTGATGTATCTCTGTCAGTTCAATATCCCACTCAGGTAACAGCTCTGTTGCCTGTTGCACCAATCGGCGTAAAACGGCAACGCCACGACTCATATTTGTTGCATAAAACAGAGGAATAGTCTTTGAAACATCAGAAAGATGCGACACCATTTCAGGTGACAACCCTGTCGTTCCCGACACCAATGGAATACGATGCTTCAGAAGATAGGGAAGAAGCTCTTTCAAAAAGTGAGGCGAGGAAAAATCGATGCAGACTGCAATATTTGCCCAATTAACAGAATCTAACGATTGAACAAAACCATCAACTCTGTCGACTGCAGCTCCAACTACAAAGGCGTGATTTGGAGCAAGCTCACCAATTGAACGCCCCATTCTGCCTGCGGCTCCCGTTATCATAATCTCATGTTTACTCATTTGTCACCATACCCGTAAATCTCTTTTTTTAGACTTCTTGTCATTAACTCTTGCAAAGTTTTTCGTATATCTTTCTTTTGCCAAATAACCTTGTACATCGCTGAAATTATTGGCATATCAACACCAATCTTTTGAGAAAGCTTATAGGCTGAATCAGCGGTTGCAACACCTTCAGCGACCATTACCATCTTATCTAACACATCGGCTAACACTTCACCTTTTCCTAATGCAATCCCAACTTGACGATTGCGACTTAAAGAGCCCGTACAAGTCAAAATCAAATCACCCATTCCAGAGAGTCCCATAACAGTGAAAGCATTGCCTCCGAGCGCCACGACAAGACGACTAATCTCTGCTATAGCACGAGTCATCAAGGCAGCCTGAGAATTTCGTCCAAGACCCATCCCCTCTAAAATACCAATCGCAATCGCAATGACATTTTTCAAGGAACCACCCAGCTCCACACCCATTAAATCATCAGATCGATAGAGCCGAAACCATGGTGAAGAGAGCATCTCCTGCACCCACGCCACACTCTCTTCACACCCTCCAGCAAGAACCGCTGCAGATGGCGTTTTTTTAGCAAGCTCCATCGCAAATGTCGGACCGCTGAGAATTGTCAAAAGATCTTTCGAATGATTTGGCAAAACATCATCAACCACTTGATGCATCAACTTTAGTGTCTCTTTTTCAATCCCTTTTGAGGTCAGCAAAAGGCGTGTTTTTGATGAAAGAGTCTCTTTTATATTTTTTAATATAGGCCGTAAGAACTGTGCAGGCGTTGAGAGCAGCAGAAGCTCTGTATCCTCCACCACACGCATCATACTATCTGTTGCCACTACATTGTGCGGCAGAGTAATACCTGGAAGAAAAAGTGAGTTTTCATGGTTTTTATTTATTGAATCAATGACATCTTGCTCTCTCGCATAGATAGCAACTTGCTCTGTTTTTGTTGCTAATATCGTTGACAGTGCTGTTCCAAAACTACCTGCAGATATGATACCGACTCTAGATTGCATAGACTCCCCCTCGCTTGTTGTCACGACAGTATACAATCCCTGAAAATAATGGCAAATGAAAGATAAAAGTTATGAAACACCGGAATCTTCATCAGAAGAAGCTTCAAATTTCTTCACCCACGGCTGTAAAACATCCCACACATAATTAAGATTAGAAAACGGCTTTATAAGATAGCCATCGGCACCATTTTCCAACTCTTTAATGGTCGCCGCAATGTTCAAAATCCCTGTCATTACAATAATGATGACACTCTTATATTTCTGCCGTATATTCTGCACTAACGCAGTTCCATCCATTGGAGACATGATAATATCAGTGATTACGATATCAATCGAATCACTCTCTAATTTTTGTAATGCCTCCTCTCCAGAATAGGCGGAAATCACCTCTACTCCCCTTAATTTGAGAAATCGTTGCAGTGAATGTACTAACATTTTCTCATCATCAACAACAAGAATTCTCATACAGACCCCCTTCAACATTATTATTAGCCATATCGTATCAGATAGAAAACATATGTCAATATTTTTTACATTTTCTTTATAGAGCGGTTCTTTTGCCATACACACTCCTCTTTCTTGACATACATCGCTCTCGCGGGTATGTAACTGTGGTGTGAATGAAAGAGTTCACAGTTGCAACAAGAGGCGGGATAGATGCTTTTTAACTCCTACATATATTTTCTGATATTTTTGCCACTCGTGCTAGCAGGCCACACCCTTCTCAACAAGATCAAACTTTTTAGTGTTGCACGCCTCTTTTTAGCACTGGCTAGCTTGGTTTTTTATGGGTGGTGGGAGCCTCGATATCTTATTCTTATCGGTGCATCAGTTCTGTTCAATTATGCGATAGGCGTTGCTCTGCACTCCTTTCGAACAAAAGCGATTCTTATCTTTGGTATTGTAGCAAATATCTCACTTCTCGGATATTATAAATATGCAGACTTCTTTATAAAAACAGGCCATTCACTTCTCGGAAAAGAGTACACACCAATCAGCATTATTCTGCCACTTGCCATCAGCTTTTTCACCTTTCAGCAGATTGCCTATCTTGTTGACTCGTGGAAGGGGACAACAAAAGAACACAACTTTGTTAACTATTTGCTCTTTGTCACATTTTTTCCACAACTCATTGCAGGACCAATCGTCCATCACAGTGAGATGATGCCCCAGTTTGCCTCTACTAAAAACCGAACTTTCATTCCAAAAGAGGTGGGTCGAGGTCTTTTTATCTTCTCAATCGGTCTCGTAAAAAAAGTTATCATCGCGGACACCTTTGCACTCTTTGCAAACCACGGATATGACAACGCCATTGCACTTTCATTTTTTAATGCGTGGAGCGTCTCTCTTGCATACACCTTTCAGCTCTATTTTGATTTTTCTGGATACACTGATATGGCAATTGGCTCTGCGAAAATGTTTAACATCACCCTCCCCTTCAACTTCAATTCACCCTATAAAGCGACAAACATTCAAGATTTCTGGAAACGGTGGCATATGACACTCTCCCGCTGGCTCAGAGACTATCTCTATATCCCTCTTGGCGGGAACAAACAAGGAAAAAACAGGACCTATATAAACCTTTTTGCCACCTTTTTGCTTGGCGGACTGTGGCATGGTGCGGCATGGACATTTATTGCATGGGGTTTTCTACACGGAATTGCAACAGTAATTCACCGAATGTGGCAAAAAAGTGGAAGAAAACTTTCAGTAACAGCAGGCGGTATTTTGACATTCCTCTTCATCCACTTTGCGTGGGTTCTCTTTCGTGCTCAAACCTTTGGAAAAGCATTTTATCTCTACAAAGGTCTTCTGGGATTTAATGGCGTAACACTGCCGCTCTCTTGGAAATATAATCTCTCATTTTTAGACTCTGTGGGAGTCTCATTCACCAATGGATTTGAATATTTTGGCACACGAGGCGAAACAGTCCCACTTTTTCTCTTTTTTGCATGGATTATCTGGAGAAAATCAAATTCAAATGAGATTGGTGAAAAATATGAACCGACATGGGGCAACCTCTTAATTACTGCATTTTTTCTTGCCATTGGACTCTTTGGCATGGGCTCAATAACAGAATTCTTATACTTTACATTTTAATATGAAATATCTTATCTACACACTCATCATCACCGTTTTGGTAACAGCCGGCATCTACAGCTTTGTTGTCACCGTCGACCCATACGATGTCTATGGATTTAACCTTCTAAACTACAAATATAAAGCAGTCAGATCAGCGCGGAATAGTAAGTTCAACTACATTGACAACCACCGCAAAAAGTTTAAAACAGTCGTCATAGGAAGCAGCCGAGCAGAGCGATTTAACCCAGATATTTTTGGAAAATGTTTTGAAGCGCCCGCCTATAACTATTCAGTTGAAAATGCAAACGCAGAAGACTTACTAACCATTACAAAACATCTTATAGAGACACAACACCCAAAAACAATCGTGATGTTTGTAGACTTTTATATGTTTAACGGCTATATCGGATATGACAGACGATTTATGCGCTCTCCACTTATCTCCTACCTCAAAGAGAAGCCAAGACAGCTTGAAAGTACGCACACCTTCACTCTTCCCTATTGGCACCAATCATATCTCTCGACACGAGGTCTTTTTGATGCATTGCAACTTACTTTAAAAAAGTTTAACAATGAAAAATATCCTCCCATCTACTTAGGAAATGGACAACATGTCATAGAAGAGTCAACAAAAGAACCACATCTTGCAACTGCATATTTTTCTCATCAATACAAGAATTTCAGACCAGATGATGAGAGATTAGAAATGTTTAAAGAGATTAAAAAACTGACAGATGAAAATCATATAATGGTCAGAGTTGTCCTGACACCAATGATGAAAAAACATTATGACAAACTTCTTGCTGACCCTCTTCTTGCCAAAAACTTCCATCTTTTCAGAAAAGAGATGACCAGGCTGTTTGGACAAATAGTCGATTTTAACAATGAAGATGTCGAGCAATTCCAACAAAGGGAAAAATGGTATGATACCGTCCATCCAACTGAAATACTAACAGAAATCATGGCACCAATCATCTGCGGAACTGCACCAGCTCAAGGGAAATTTGGAAGAATTATTCACCCGTAAGACATATATAATTCATTCACATATCAATTACATCAATAATTTTTTCTAAATAGTATTGACAAGCGACTGCTTACAAATAGTATTGTCGGGCATTTGGTGCCGGAGTGGTGAAATTGGTAGACGCACTGGATTCAAAATCCAGCGGGGGTGACTCCATGCCGGTTCGATTCCGGCCTCCGGTACCATCCTTGCAATTCTCTAATATTTAAATAGAATAAATTAAGGAGACACCTCACTCAACTAGAACAGGGTCAGGTTTGGATAATTTTTATAGTAATATTAATAAGTTTTCATGGAGAAACAATGAAAAAGACATTTAAATTAACACATCCAAAGACAGCAGTACCACGGCTTGTTGAAGCTATTAAATTTGAAATTAAAAAATATATCAAAAGAGAGCGGAGAAAACCTCTTCCTGAGGGCGTTGATTTCTGGGATTTTGATTGCCGCTTTGGTGCTGATGAAGCAACAAGCAAAATCATTCATGTTGCTGGAATTAATGAACATATCTCAAAAGCAGAAGAAAAAAAGTTTGAATCATTTTATCTAGAGATTCTCGCAAAAAAAGGTATCAGAACTCACAAACCTGACTACACTCCTTCTGAATCATCATCAATTGAAGATGACAAACCGACGCTCATCGATTAGAATAAATTAACTGACCTCCAA
>JAGLDR010000083.1 GCA_023145475.1 bacterium | reverse complement strand
ATCTTGGTGCAAGTGGTCAAAGAGCCAATTGGACAGAAGGGCGCTCGCTTGACGACACATATCTCTTTTTCTGGACGATATGCTGTTTTGATGCCAACGGTCAGTCATGTTGGAGTCTCTCGCAAGATTGAAGATAGGGCAATTCGTGATGCTTTAAGAAATGTAGGAGCACGAGTGCTCGAGCAGGGATACGGAATTATTCTCAGGACAGCTGCAGGCGAGACTGATATTGCCAATATCGAAAAAGAGATTGATACACTGATTCAGAGACATGTTACGGTATTAAACCGCTTTAAAAAAGAGAAGGGCGTGAAAAAACTCTACGACTCTGGCTCTCAACTGATTCAGCTTATTCAAAATACCCGAGATGATGTGCTTTCTGAGATTGTTGTCGATAACCAACACGATTTTGATGAAGCGGAAGAGTATATTAAAACATTTATTCCTGATAAAATAGGGATTTTGACTCGCTATAATCTTCCCTATCCTATTTTTGAGTATTATGGAATTGAACACGATATTGAAAGTAGTTTCAAATCAAAAGTATGGATGAAGAGTGGTGGATTTCTTATTATTGAGCAGACCGAGGCTTTAACAGTTGTAGATGTAAATACGGGAAAATATCTTGGAAAAGGGTCCCAGGAGTCAACTGTTTTTAAGACAAATTTAGAGGCTGCGGATGAGATTGCCAACCAATTGCGATTGCGAAATTTGGCAGGTATTATCATTGTCGATTTTATTGATATGAGGAGTGGCTCCAATAAAAGTAAGGTGATAGAGCTTTTTGAGTTGGCACTAGCCAAAGATTCAGCACGGACTCGTGTCTATCATTTTACACGACTTGGGCTTATTCAAGTCACGCGCAAAAGAACATCAGAAAGCAATGAGTCTCATATGACTGAAACATGCTCATATTGCTCAGGCAGTGGAATTACTCTTTCTCGCGAATCGGTGGCATTCAATATTTTGCGTGATATTCAAAAGCAGGTGAAGTTGTATGGACTGCATGATATTACTGTTGAAGCACATCCAGATACAACATTTACTTTGAAGCAACAACTTCATGAGCATTTTAAAAAATTAACGACAGATTTGGGGGCTTCAATTACTATAAAGCCCAATAAAGATTTTCATCGAGAGCACTTTAGTGTTTATGCAACGACTGTTTCGGGGGGACGATGATTTATTCAGCACTTTTTATTGTTTCGGCAGCTGTTTTGGCGCTGCAGATACTTCAAACGCGTATTTTTTCATTTACGCTGTGGCACCATTTGGCCTATATGGTTATTACTGTTGCGTTGATGGGGATGAGTGCAAGTGGAAGTTATCTTGCAATTCGGAAAAAAGAACCAAAAAATCCTGACAATTATATCGCATTTTTTAGTATTCTTTTTGGTCTCTCCATTTTTGCTTCACTCGCTGTTGTGCTTCGCATACCGCTTGACACCTTTATGGCTGACAAGGTGTTGCAACTTGGCTATATTTTTCTCTACTATATGGCGTTGGTTCTCCCCTACTTTTTTGCGGGTATTATCATCTCTTTCTCATTTACCCACTACCGCAAACAGATTAATATAATTTATCTTGCTAACTTGCTGGGAAGTGCTGTCGGTGGAGTTCTTATAATTCCTGTGATGGAAGCTCTCGGTGGTGAAGGTGCAGTCTACATTGTTATTGCAACGGGATTTGTTGCTGCAACACTTATGTCGATAAGAGGGAATTCCCGCTGGCTTAAGATGCTCTCTCCACTTCTGCTTATTGTACTTTTCGCACTGTATCCTCTTAGAATTGCACTTTTTCCTGTCACTTCTCCTCCCTCAAAAGCGATGGGAATGGCAAAAGGTATGGATCCTGATCAAAAACTTGTCTATACAAAATGGGATAGAGTAGCTCGAATTGATGTTATTGAAAATCGCCAATCTCAAAAGATGTTTAACTATTTTCCTAGCATTAAAAATAAGATTATAACTATTGATGGTGATGCATACACCCTTCTGTATGACTTCCCTACACATATTATGAGTGAAGGCGACGCGGCAACAAACGATAGTTACTATCAGGGCTATCCACCAATTGGAAAGACGCTCTACTCATCGGCATATCTCCTGCATGAAAAACCAAAAGTTTTAATTGTTGGGCTTGGTGGGGGAACAG
>JAGLDR010000082.1 GCA_023145475.1 bacterium | reverse complement strand
TTCAGTTCTTTTTCGATAAAAGCTTTTGCATCCTCTCGGCTATCAAATGATGAAACCCGCACACTATAAACAGCTTCACCATGTTTTGGAGAGAAGATATAACCATCTTTCAGATGGAGTGCATCAAGAAATTGGCCAGCCTCTTCTAAATCATCAAATCGTGCCACTTCAATGGTGAATCGTTTCTGCTCAACCGGTTTCTCAACAGGCGTTACAGATGATGAGACGCTATTTCCGCATGCTGAAACAACAACAACTCGGCCATAAAACCGCCCAACACTTGTTTTGGCAATTTTCAAAAAGGACGCTTTCGACATATCAACAACTGCTTTCCCTGGACGGTCTGTCACTTTGACTATCACTGATTTTCCATTTTGAGGATTGGTTATTTTAAGACAGGTTCCAAAGGGGAATCCATACGCAGCACAACTCATTGCATTTTTATCAAACTTTTCGCCTGATGCGGTCTTTTTCCCATGGAAAGCACTTCCATACCAAGTAATTGGTAGGAAATAACGATCACCTGAGGCAACGGGCACTGTAACTCGGTAAGGAGTTGCACAAGAAACAAATAGAAGAAAAATAAAAAATGAGAGGAGTTTCACTCTACTCATGCATCATCTTCAGAGTGAGAAGAATCATCATGAGAGTCGTAGTTATAACCATAATTATAACCATAGTTATATGAATAGGAGGAATATCCCTTTTTCTTAAAATCGATATCATTCACAACGACACCAATAATTTTTGCATCGACACCGTTCAACCGTCTGATAGAGTTGCGTAAAATATCCCGTCGCTCATACTCAAGTCGTGAAACAATCAGAGTTGCATCAACCATTGTCGCAAGCATTGTCGCATCAGTTACAGAAAAAAGTGGTGGAGAATCTAAAATCACAACATCATATTTCTCTTTTAATTCACTAATAAGATCTTGAAATTTATGAGAGCCTATCATTTCAAGTGGTGTTGGCGAAACAGGTCCGCATGGTAAAACATCAACGCCTTGATATTCACTGCTGTGATGCGTTATACTAGCAAGAGTGCTATCGCCTAAAAGCAGAGTTGTTATCCCTTCTCGATTGTGAAGAGCAAACATACGGTGAATTTGTGGGCGGCGCAAATCGGTATCAACAAGCACAACGCTCTTGCCTGCTGCTGCAAAGGCAACCGCTACATTTCCCGCAACTGTTGTCTTCCCCTCTTTTGGCACACTACTTGTAATCAACAGAGTAAGCTGCGTATTGTCAAGAGTGGCAAGATGAAGATTTGCACGCAAACTTCGTATCGCTTCTACTGCTGCTGCGTGGGATGTTTTATCAAAGAATATCTGTCGGGCACCACTTTTGAGTGTCGCATCTAACTTGGGTATAAAACCAATAATACTTTTCCCTGTAATCTGCTCTAACTCATCAATATCTCCAACCTTACGAGAGAGGAGCTCTATTCCAAGAACAGTCGCAGTGGAAAGAAGCACCGCAAGCAATATCGCAATCAACATAATAATGTTTTTTCGTGGTTTAATCGGCACATGAGAAACCTGAGCACGATCAATGACACGAATATTGTTTGCCTTGAGCATCTTACTTAAATCAGCTTGTTTTGTCCGCTCAAGCACCATATCATACATCTTATTGTTGGTCTCTACTTCGCGCTTTAACTTGCTATATGTTATCTCTAACTTGCTCAATTTCACCATCTCTTTTTGCACTGAAAGCTTCATTGCCTTCAGCTTATTAATTGCTGATTTTTGCGTGCGAGACTCTAGTGCAAGATTCTCTTTGACACCATTGATGGCACGCTGTAATTCTTGCTTCACCTCATTCAATCTATCCTGTAAAGAGATAATTTCTGGATGTTTTTCACCATAGTAATTCAATTTATCTTTGTATGTTTCCATCAATGTCAGATAGGATATTTTAAGATTTTGAATGAGTCCTTGATTTTTAGCAAGGTCAGAGATAAAAAAGTTTTCTGGATCTGAAATATCTATCTTTTCTAACTCAGAAAGAAGTGATTGTTGTGATTTCCACTCCATCTCCTGTTTTGTCAATTGAGCTGAAATTGTCGAAATCGTAGTCGAAAGCATCTCTTTTTTGCTTTCAAAAGTTGTCGAAAGAATGTTATGTTCTTTTTTAAAAGAAAAGACCGTCAGTTCACTCTCTTCGAGCTGTTTTTTGAGATTTATACTCTGCTCTAACAACCACCGTGCGGCGGCTTGTGTTGCAAGATATTTTTTCTCAATGTTAAAATCAAGAAAGGCATTTGTCACCTCATCAGCAAGAAACGCAGCAAAAATAGGATCCGAATCATCAACACTAATACGAGCTATATTACTGTTTTTCTGTGGGATAACTGATATTCTTCCACGAAGAGCGTTAATCTGGTTTTTAATATCACTCTCTTGAGCCCCACCAGCCAATCCTGACATTTTCTCAGGTGGAAGTGCACTGACTACCTTTTCACTGACGGCATAACTTTTTATAATTTCATACTGAGTTGCATAGTAGTTCTTATTTGTCCAATATGAACCACCAGCACCAGAATAGAACTCCGCACCTCGACCTAATACTGAGGACATTTGCGGCTCTAATTCAATAGTAACTGTTGAGCGATAGATAGGAACAAATCGCATAATATATGCGACTGCGATTAAAATAACAGCAAAGAAGATAGCAACAAATATAACAGGATGGCGGCGCAACGCCTTTAACAACTGTTTTGGAGAGATTATATCACTCTCGCTACCCTCAGGCATATTAGAAAAATCGTTCTGTGACAAAGACTATATCCCCTGTTTGCAAATAAAAATTCTGCTGCTTTCCCTTCACAATCTTCTCTATATCAATATTATATCTCTTCTCTTTTCCTGCCTCTGATTTCCGTGTGATAATAACACGAGTAATATCTGCATATCGGGTAAATCCCCCAGCAAGTGAAATTGCTTCCACAACACTCATCTTATCAAGCATTGGAAATTTTCCTGCCTTTTTTACCTGCCCTAACACATATATTCGGTTGCTGACAAATGAGATGATATTAAGAATAACCTGTGGGTTTTTCACATAGCCATCAGATAATTTCTCACTAATTTTCTCAGAAAGAGAGACAATATTATATCCTACAGCTGATATTTTTCCAATAAGAGGAAAAACAATATATCCACTTGGTCCAACTTGGTATTTTCCAGAAAGAGATGCTTCACCATAGACTTTAATGCTCAAGACATCGCCAGGTCCTATCTCTCCTGGCCTCAAAGAAAGTGCATTGCTCTCTTCGCTCGCATCTACATTAACAGCAGAGGAATGTGCGGAGGGTTTTGTCTCTTTTTTATGTCCAACTTGCAAAGTACAGGATACCAATCCGGTTAAAAAGAGAAAGAAGAGTGATGCTAATAAATATTTATGCATAGAATATACACTTAGTAATCAAGAATTAAATCTAACATAACTCTATGATCCATAAAATCATAGTATGTCTCATAGCGAGTATTTATATTTTGAGCAGCTTGTCGGTAATCTCCTTTTCTAAAATAATCGGTATTATCCCACCTAAATTCATAAGAAAGTTTAATACCAAACCACTTCGTTGCATTTACCATAAAAGATGGTTTGACCTTCAATGACTGCACCTTTTTCTTCAGAGAGCTCACTTCTACCACCGCAGCTGCACCATTTGGCAAACCAATACGATTCCACTCTAAAGGATTTCCTGTTGAAGTATAGAGTGTTGTATCATCAAATTGTCTCGATTCACCGTATGCAACGAAAGAATAGCTGGTATCAAGCTGAACCATCCAGACTCGTCCAAAACGCTGTTTTGCCTTAAAATAGAGTCTATCATTCCTAATATACTCATAAAAAGCAGCAGGAGCAATTGCTCTCGTGTAGCCTAAAGAGAGGAGTGTCTTATCAAATCGCTTATATACCAATTCAACGCCTGCATTAACATCATGATGCATATCTTCTCCATACATTCCAGAATAGCCAGCTGAAAGTCTCAATGAGAAGTGAGCCGTAATCTGTCCATTAATACCAACAAACATATTGAAGGGAACAGTGCGAACTTGATCACGCATAAATGATTCATAATAATCTTGATAGCGAACAGAGATATTAAAAAAGAGTGCTGTTTTTGGTAAAAAGTTCCACCGACCATAGATAGTCATCTTAGGAGAAACATAGCGATAATCTTGATAGGAACTCTCTTCAAAATAGCGAAACTCAACACCTGGTGAGATTTTGAGCAACATTGTTTTTTGACTGTTTCGCATGTGAAAAGCGAGATAAAAAGTTTCAAGCAGAGAACTATGATACCCTGTCAACTCTTGAGAACGAGGTGCCGACTCACGATTAAAAATATTCTTAAATGAAAATATGAAGTTACCTTCTTTATTGAACTCACCTAAAATATCTGAATTCAAATCTAACTGTGACATCTTACTTGCCGCTGAAGAGTCTTGAAGACCCATATAGCGTTTGTAATCAAAAAAGACCGACATTCCCACCGTTTTATAGCTGTCATCAACAACCAAACGAGTATTTGGCTGAATGTGCAACACCATATCACCGACAGTAAAATCATCTTTACGATTGTTATTTGTTACATCGAACAGAAAACTTTGAGTAGATGCCTGCGTTATATTTGACTCATATTCTGTAACAAAACCAAGACCTAAATGAAAATAGGTGCTATTTGAAAGACGGAACCCATTTTTTTTATCTCCGCTCTGTGCACCAAAAAGTGCAAGTGGCACAAGCCAGAGCAAAAGCAGAAAAATTAGTTTATGGGTACGAATTACTATCATCATATATTTTATGCCATTTAGCGCGTCGGACTCGCATCTACGATATCCGGACTTGTTATCATATCAGTCATCTCTGATGCCATACTTGGTGACTCTCCGTTGTTATCCGGTGTGTCTGTCTGTGTTTCTGCATCACTCCCGGCCCCATCACTGATGCCACTGTCATGGATAACTCCATTCTCTCTTCCTGCAACTAAATCACCAGAAAAGCCAACACCCATTGCATCATTAACACTTTTCCCGCCGCCACTCTTCTTTTTATTCTCATCAACATTCGTTGTTGTTTTTGTGTTAATCATTGTAACCTGACCTGCGCACGCTGTTGCGTCGGCCACTGCCTTTTCAGAAGATTCTGCCAATCCTCTCAAAAGAACGAGGGAGCTTTTCATAATATCAATTTTCTGTAGCACCGCAGCACTTTTAAGCTGGCTGTTTGCGCGAGCTGCACTTGCAAGCAACCCCTTTACGGTTCCATAAACATCATTTACGCAGACACGCCACTTGATATCTTTTGATTTCTCAGCTTCTTTTGCCAGCTGTTGAACACTCTCTTTTGCAGAAAGAACCGCTCCATGAAGAGTAACTCCTTCTTGTTTAAAAGAGGCAGTATCCTTCTCGCTTTTCTTTGCGGCAAAGAGTGAAAAACACAAAGCTACCACAACGGCAAAGAAGAGAACTTTTTTAGCATAGCTCTTTCTCATAACAACCTCCCGTCTCCTTAGTTTGAAGGAGAGAAAATAAAGGGGTAGGAAAGTGGAACAGGACCATCTGTTGGCTTCGGAAATCGCATTCTTCTCACGGTACTCAAAATACACTTTTTCATACCTGAATCGCGAATTGTATCAGAAGCGATAGCAGCATGCTCTACTCGCCCTTTCATGTTAATAGTCCAATCCACAACAATTTTCCCTTTTAGTTTTGGATTGGCTTTCAAAGCCTTTTCATAGCACCGTTTAATCGCACGACTATGGCGGCGTACAACTTTAGATACTGACTTTGAGTCCATAGAACCATCAATATCAGGTCGCCCAAAACTTGTTCGAGCAGAAACCTTGCGCTCTTTTCGAGCAGTCAAGGCAACCTTTCCTGAAGATTTCTTTATATTCAAATCACCAATTTTTGCAGATTTTGCACCTTCAGCATCACCTTTACGCGAGCGTTGCGAAGCATTTGTTGCAATTCCTATATGTTTAACACCTTTAAGAACAGTATCAATATCTCTATCTTTTCCACCGTCACCTAAAACATCAGAGATTATGCCACCTTCACCATTTTCTCCCTTGCCACCAATAATCTTAAGCAAGCCCATTCCAGCAACTTTCTTCTGTATTTCAGCACGCCTTACCGCCTCTTCTTGCTCTCGTTGAGCTTTTGAGCGAGGCGTTTTTCGCTTATTACGAGGTTTTATCTTTACCTCTTCTTCTTTTTTCGCAACTTTCGTTTGAGCATTTGATTTCAAATCTTTTTCGTTTGTTTCTTCCTCTTTCTTCAACTCCTCCTGATCGAGATCTGGTGCAATCAGCTTTGCAAACCGGCTAGACATATCCTCAAGGGTAGTCGGGGCTGGTTTTGGCAAAGAGGGAATATAAACGCCGTAAAAAAGATATCCTACTGTCAAGAAAAAAACTTGCAACCAAAAATAGGGCCAATCCATTGTCTGAAGCACTGAGCCTCTAATACTACGAGGAAGCTTTAATTTAGGAGGCTTTGGTGGCGGTGGAATAAACTGAAAAAGCACAGAAACCGATCCGACTTTCACTTTGCCTCGTGCATCACTCGTCAGTGGCAAAACCCACGCACTGCCTCGTTTCTTCAAGATACCCTTCTTTATGGCATCTTCTAAAACAACAATTTTACCACGCAAATTAACCTTGCCGGTCATGTGCGGCATAATGACTAATTCATATCGCCCAGATTTATAATAAAACAGGGGAAATCTGCTTGGGAAATCACCTGAAGGTATTACAAAATGCGCACGAACATTGTCTCCAATATATACCGTCTCCGGTTTTCTAAAAACCTGTTCATCGAGAATCTTCCCTTGCGAGATAACGCCCACTCTTAAAACTCTGTCAGTAGCAACCTTTACCATCCCCATCCTCATTCCAAAACAGTAATGCTCAATGTTATGCGAATTATACGAAAGAATCTACCTTTCTCAAGAAAAAAGGCAGAAAAAAAGAGGAAAAGTAGTTTAAGTAGAGTGATACAGAAGAAAAAAGCAGAAATATAAAAATTTAATAATGAATTTTTAGGAAAAATTTAATGAGAATCTAGCCGTCAGCAGGATCGCCTGCGATTGCTGCAAACTTAAACTTATTGAATTCTGCTTGACCAGCAGTATACATGATTTCTGTCAACAGACGATATGGAGTCTCTTTATCCATAACGAGCGTTGCAATTCCTTCAAACTTAACGGTTGGATTATAGGCTGCCAACTTCCTTTTCTTTTCGGCTGCTGCTACGAGCACCTTATTTAAAGGAACGATAAAGTAACCATCTTCCCCGCCACGCTTCTGAGACGCATCAACTTTCCCATCTTTTACAATAAGAACAGGCTGGTTATCCACAACAATCGACGACTTTGCAACGGTAATTGAAACTGTCGCTGCCGGCGAAATATGAGATGTTGTCTTAGGAATCTCCAACTCTGAACTTGGTATGATATTAACAGGATCTGTCGCGTAACTTTTCAACAAAAAGACAAGCATAATTGTAAGGATATCCATCAGAGAGTTGATATTAAGATCAAAAATCTCTTCATCTTTCACCTTTTTCATACGAGCTTTCTGGCGACGCTTCAGCATCTCCTCTTCGTAATTATCCGGAATGTACTCAAATGTTTTCTTATCTTCACTCATAATTCACTCCGTTAATTACGCAACACCAGCACTCAACACAACATTAGGAAACATTGTCTTTTTCTTCTTGCCTTCCTTCGACTCACGAGATATATCCATTATGTGGATAATATACTCATACTTGATATTAGGCTCGGCAGAAATAATAACATTTTCCTCTGCTTGATGCTGAGACTTGATGTCAACAAGAATTTCTTTCAACTTGTCATAGTCGTAAACTCTCGCTTCGACCATTTTGCCATTCGCATCCTCTTCCTCGCCATCGATCTTTGGAATAGTTGGACCAAGTGGGTCATCTTTATTTTCGATAACCTGATCTTTAGCAAAAACAGTAATACCCCTGTCAGTAAGAGCCAATGTCAATTTTAAAGGCTTTTCATCTGGTGTATCCTGCGGTTTCTGAGCAACAGATGCTGGCCCAATTTGAGGCGTAGCAACATTGATAACCGCAATTTTCACTGCTTCCATTGATGTCAACAAGAGAGGAATGAGAATAAGGATGAGGTTCATCGCCGGCTTCATATTCAGCTCAGGCGTTGCCTCTTTTCTCCTTTTTTTAACCATTACACATCCTCCTTAAGGTAAGAAAACACTACTCTGCTGATCCTTTTTCACGACTAACAAGCAAGTTAACCAACTTTACACTGTAAAGATCAAGGTCAGAAAGAATCTTGTTAATCATACCCTTGATAACAAGGTGAAGAACTGTTGCTGGAATAGCGATAATAAGTCCCCAACCAGTTGTATTCATAGCGATAGCGATACCGCTTGCAAGCATTGCTGACTTCTGCTCAGGAGCAGCGTGAGCAACAGCATCAAACGCATCGATAAGACCAAAAATTGTTCCAAGAAGACCAAGCATTGTTGCAGTAGAACCCATAGCAAAGATGGTGTCTGTCAACTTTGTGATCTTTGGAGTCACTTCAAGAGTTGCCTCTTCAATTGCATTTTGAATCTCAAGTTCGCCACGATTGGCACGAGAGAGACCCTTACGCATAACATTAGCGAGAGCAGCATCGCCTGCTGCTGAACAAAGCTTGATAGCCTTGTCAATGTTGTTTGCCATAACCAACTTTTGAATCTGTTTCATCAGATTAGCGCCGTTGGTGTTAAACTTTACGAGCAGAAAGTAAAACTTGTAAACTGAAACTGCCGCAACATACAAACCTGTAATGGCGATAAAGTGCATAAACACTCCACCAGAACGGTAAAATTCTGCAAACCACTGCATCACAAACCTCCTAAGAAAAATAATAAAAATATGTTAGAAAGC
>JAGLDR010000081.1 GCA_023145475.1 bacterium | reverse complement strand
AGGCATGGGCATAGAGGAGTGCGAGAAGGTGAACTTCGTGAAAATGAGTGGGGTATTGATTCAACCTCTATCGTTGAGAGCATAAAGGCGAAAGTGCGATTTCCAGACAAGAAAAGTGTAGAAAAGAAGAGCTCTTTCTCTCTGTCTGATGTTTCATTTGGAGGGATGAATTTTTTGCAAAAGAGTTTTTTGAAAAATATGGTTCCAAAATCAAGAAAAGCTGTTGCCGCTCGCGAAAAAACCAAAGCGTATGCAGTTGGTGTACAGTATCAATTTAAGTTGGCATATCGTGAACTTTCAAAGAAACTCTGTGAAAAAAAACTGCTTAATGATGAAGATCAGATATTTTTTCTAAAGCATAAGGAAATCGGACAGCTTATCAAATCACAAAATCGAGAAAAGTGGACAAAAATAGCGAGTGAGCGGCGGGAATTGTATCCGGACATGCAGAAAATGGTCTTTTCACATCTTGTTTTTGGCCTTCCAACACCGATAGAAGTTTCCCTTCCTTCAACTGGTGAGTTGACGGGTATTCCTGTCAGTCGCGGTGTCGTCGAGGGACGTGTCCGACTTATTTCCACCATTACAGATGCCTCAGAACTGCAACAAGATGAGATTATGGTTGTTGAATATACCGACATTGGATGGACTCCGTTTTATAGTGTTGCTGCAGGGCTGATTACCGAAATTGGTAGTCCACTTTCACATGGGGCTGTCGTTGCAAGAGAGTATGGACTTCCTACTGTCGTTAGTATGAAAGGGGCGATGCGCAGGCTTGAAAATGGTCAAAGAATTCGTCTCAATGCCAGTGAAGGGCGCGTTGAACTGATTTAATCCTTATGGGTATATCTCACCCTTCGCATCGTTTTTCTCATTGACATCAACTGATTTCCTCGTTATATTTTGTTTTGATGGTGGCAGGGAGGAGTGACAAAAACTATGCGTGATGGTTATCAACACATATTTACCGCGAAGAACGGTACCGAACGCCAGAGAGTTGGTGCACTTCTCTCCTCTCAACAAATTGAGTGGGAGGAAGGTGAAAACAACTGGCTTGAGATTTGGTGTCCAAAAGATGTCGAGATGACTGCATTGACTGAAGTTCTCACGCTCAGAGGTGAGTACGACGCTCGACCTCATCATAAAAAGATGGTTCATCAAAAAGTGAGTGCTCTTCAAATATCGGTAATCCTTCTTCTGCTCATTGCACTCTATCTTCTTCAACATTTTACCCCTGATGGTGCTTTTATTGTGAAGTCGGGCAGAGCATCAGCAACACGAATCAGCGATGGTGAAGTTTTTAGAGGAATGACGGCTCTTTTTCTTCATGTTGACATCAAGCATCTTGTGGGAAATCTCTTTTTTGGGGCTATTGCTCTTTGGTCACTGAGTACTATGACAGGAACAGGTGTTGCCGTTTTATTGATGTTGATTGGAGGAATGACCGGCAATCTATTTAATGGCCTTTTTTATGGTTCAGCTCACAATGCTATCGGGTTTTCTACCGCCGTTTTTGCAGCGTGGGGGAGCGTCGGTGCAATACAGTTTTCACCCCATTTTCGTCAGCAGAAAATGAGACGATGGATTCCTTTTGCAGGAACACTTGGTATGCTTGCAATGCTTGGTTCTTCAATTAAAAGCGATGTTCTTGCACATTTCTTTGGATTTGTTGCTGGTGCGTTGCTGGCAGTTGTTGCAGGAAAAGTTATTGAAAAACAGGGAGTTCCTCGTCCTTTTTGGCAATGGTTTTTCTTTCTTGTTACACTGAGTCTCATTTTGTTGTCGTGGCTTGTTGTTATTGATAGATGAATTTGGTACAATCCTCGAAGAGAGGAGGGGCGTCGCGTGGAGACAATATCATTTACAGGGGCTGAAAACAAACAGTTAATTCTGCATAAGTGGGCGGTGAAAACACCCTCTGCTATCCTCTATCTCCTTCACGGTATGAATGATCATTCAATGCGGTTTTCTGAAATGGCTCACTTCTTTACCGCTGCTAATATCACTGTCTATGCTGCCGATCATCGTGGGCATGGTCTTTCTGCTTCTGATGAAGAGAGAGGACACATAGCAGATAAAAATGGATGGCGACTTCTGCTTGATGACTTACATATTTTACTGAAAAAGATAGAAGATGAAAATCGTGGTGTACCAATATTTCTGTTTGGCCACAGCATGGGCTCATTTATTGCTCGCAATATTATTGAAGAGAAAGGTGAACGATATGTAGGTGTTATACTCTCTGGTGTTGCTCACTTCTCGCTGGTTGAATTGCAAGGATATCTCACTGCAGTCAAGCCTGCATTAAAACTTTTAGGTCCAAAATATCGCAGTAATTTTGTTTTTAGTATTGGTCTAAAAGGGCTGAATCGTAAAGAGAAAGATAAGAAATCACAGTATGATTGGTTGAGTTCAGATAGGAGTGTTGGTGAAAGATTTGCTGCTGATCCGCTCAATCCAAAATCAAATTCACTGCAATTTGTTATAGATCTCCTAAAACTGATTGAAAGAATGCAAGATATAGAACTTGTGAGAAAGATTCCAAAAGATTTGCCAATGCTTATATTTAGCGGCGATAAAGATCCCGTTGGAAAGTATGGAGAATCATTGATTCACATTGAAAAGTTATATAAAAAAGCAGGATTGCTCTCTGTGAAGGCGGAGCTTCTTCGCGATATGCGGCACGAACCGCAGCATGAGCTTTCAAAAGAGCAGTGGTTCTATGAGTTATTACAATGGATAAGGAGCGTTATCGATGAGTCAAATTAAACCACCATCAAAAGCCATTCAGATTTTACTGTTTTTTATATCCTTTCCCTTTTTAAGTCGATTGTGGGGACATATTACCGCATTTACATCACCGCGATTCTTGGTGAAAAAAGGAATTAAACTTTTTCAGAATCACTACAAAATTGAGATGGATGGGTATGTGGGTGATGCCGAAGACTACGATTCGCTTGTCAATTTTTTCACTCGTCCGTTATCACCAGAGACAAGGCCTCAAACACCTGATAACACTAAGGTGCTCTCTCCCGCCGATGGCTATCTTTCCATTGTTGATATTGCCGATGGTGATATGACGACGCAGGTAAAGGGGGTTAACTATCATCTGAGTGATTTAGTAAGAAAACCGTCAACACTTTTTGAAAAAAAGAAACATCTGGTGATGACCGTCTATCTCTCTCCTGCAAATTATCACCGTTATCATGCCCCTCTTGATGGAAAGGCGACTGCTTTTTGTCATGCAAAAGGTCCGCTTTATCCAGTAAACAAGCTGAGTGTTGCCAATATACCGGGGCTTTTTGTGAGAAATGAGCGGGGAATCACCCAATTTAACACTGATGGGCACGAGTGGTACTATGTTGCTGTTGGCGCAACTTTTGTTGGCAGCATAATTATGAAGTTTAAGAAATTTATGGAGGGTGACTACCACTTTAACAAGTGGGAAGCAATAGATGAAGATGTCAAACAGTGTGATGAAGTTGGACGGTTTAAGATGGGCTCGACTATTATTTTGGTGCTTCCACTTGAGATGGTGAAAAATCCACTGAAAGCGGGGCAGGTTGTCGCTGTTGAAACGCCACTGTGTGACAGAATCTCATTATGATTGAGATGCATCACATCTTTAAAAATAAAAAAAATAAAAAAAATCTAGGAAAATTCTTTAGAAAGTGCTAGCTATTCTATGTAACTGTTTTTTTTACCCGAGGGGAGGGAAATTCGATGACAATGACTACCACCATTTCAGAGATGCTAACAGCTCATGCTAATTGCAAGAAGAATCTTGCACGAAAGGAGTTGATTCAGCAAAGTGTTGATCATGACCGTGTTACGAAGCTAAGAACTGGGGCACTTTCAAGTTGGACCCCACCGGAATCAACAGGAAGAAGTCCGAAGGATACCTATGTGGTAGACACTCCTGCGGTAACAAATCATCTCGATTGGAATTCAACAAACAACATTCCCCTGTCAGAAGAGAGTTTTGAAATGCTCTGGAATGATGCTATTGCACTTCTCGCGACCAAAGAGGTCATCTTTGAAACAGATAGAGTAATTGGAGCGGATAGCAAATATGCACTCCCTGTCAAAACAGTCGCAGATAAAGCGTTAACCGCACTCTTTACTGACAATATGTTTCGTCCAGAGCCAAAAGATATAGCCAACAGTGTTTTTGCGGACAAACCATTCACCCTCTTAGTACTTCCTGATGACAAACTTGATGCATCTCGCTATGAAGGACACTTGAGAACTTCTTTAGATGGTTCAACTTCAACAATGGCTGTCGCAATGAACTTTGATGGGCGCAGAGGTGTTGTATTTGGGTCAGCCTATCTTGGAAGTGTTAAAAAGTTGATGTTTACTGTTATGAACTATTATCTTCCTGAACAGGGGATTCTTCCTCTTCACTGTTCCGCAAATGAAGGAAAAAATGGCGATTCTGCACTTCTTCTTGGACTGAGTGGCACAGGGAAAACAACCCTCTCAGCTGATCCGGAGCGAGCACTCCTTGGAGATGATGAACATGGATGGAGCAGTGATGGTATTGCCAATTTTGAAAATGGATGTTATGCAAAGTTGATTGATTTGAATCCTCAGAAAGAGCCAGAAATTTTCAATGCAGTTTTTCATAAAGATGATTATCTAAATCATGGTGCAATTGTTGAGAATTGTATGATTTATCCAAACGGAAATATTGATTTTAGTGATGATAGATTGACGCCAAATTCTCGGGCAAGCTATCCGCTCACATTTCTTTCTAATGTAAAAGAGTCATCTACCTCTGTCCATCCGAAGACGATTCTTTTTTTGACTGCTGATGCCAACAGTATTCTTCCTCCAATTGCAAAACTTTCTCGTGATCAGGCGATGCTCTGGTTTTTAATGGGATATACAAGCAAACTTGCTGGCACAGAGACTGGCGTTACTGAGCCAATTAGTACTTTCTCTCGCTTTTTTGGCGGTCCATTTATGCCAAGAAATCCAAGAGATTATACCGATTTATTTGGAAAGAAGATGGATGAGCATAAAGTGAATGTATACCTTGTAAATACTGGGTGGACTGGTGGAACATACGGTGTTGGAAGCAGAATAGATATTACCATTACTCGTATGATTGTTTCTGCAGCACTTTCAGGCGCTCTTGAAAATGTTGAGTATCATGAAGATTCTCTTTTCCATATCTCAGTGCCAAAAACCTGTCCTGGTGGCGCAACAAACAAAATCCTCAATCCAATCGATACATGGAATGACAAAGAGGCGTTTAACGTGCGTGCACAAAAACTTGCTTCAGATTTTTCAGCTCACTTTGATAAAGCGTATGGTAAAAGTGATATTCCTGCTTCTGTTAAAAATATGTGTCCGGGGAAATAAAAGATAATGAGTATTATTCCAAAGTTAGACGGCGATAAGATTTTTACACCACTAAAAAGTGTTGATTTTGCCTCTTTTCCGCAAAAATGGGATGTGATTGTTGTTGGGTCTGGTATTGGCGGGATGAGCTGCGCATCGGCACTTTCTAAAAAGGGGAAAAAGGTTCTTCTTCTTGAACAGCACTACCTTCCTGGCGGGATGACACATATGTTTGCTCGCGATGGATTCAAGTGGGATGTCGGGGTGCATGTTATTGGCGAAATGGGTCTGAAAGATTCTGGGCCTGGCAAGGTATTTCGATGGCTTACTGAGGGGAATCTTGAAATGATTCCTCAAGGAAATCCAATGGATACATTTATCTATCCCGATGGAACATCTTTCACTTTTCCCGATAATCAAAAAGAGTTTGTAGCCAATTTAAAAAAAGAGTTTCCAACAAAGGTAGAGCGAATCGATGGCTACTTTCGGATTATTGATAAGCTCAATGAAGATCTCTTTTTTGCGTTTAAAACACTTCCTGAAAAAGTTGATAAATTTCTTAGCTCACTGCGTTATAAAATTGTTGACAATCCTTGGGTTAAAACAACTGATGAAGTTTTAGAATCACTTGGGATTTCAGGGAAGTTACGCACAGTTTTGACTTCACAATGGGGATATTATGGTGCAACACCTGACGAGTCCTCATTTGCTATTCATGCTGTTGTTCAAAAACATTTTCTTAATGGAGCGTACTATCCAAAAGGCGGATCAAAAGCGCTTGCTGAGCATATCTTGCAGAGTGTAATTGAGTCAGGTGGCCGTATTATAACAGATGCGCCCGTGAGAGAGATTGTGCTTGAAGATGGCTCTGCTGTGGGAGTGAAGATGCGCGATGGTCAAACATTTTTTGCAAAAACTATCGTTTCAGCAATTGGCAGTAAAAATACTATAAACAGACTGCTTCCTGACGCTCAAAAAAAGAGTGAATGGGCAAAAGAAATCCTTTCACTTAATCATTCTCCTTCATATCTTGGACTTCATCTTGGCTTTGAAGGTGATATTAAACCTCTCTTAAAAGGCTCTTCAAATCTTTGGGTCTATGGTTCTCACAACCACGATAAGAAAAACTGGGATTATAAAAGCGATGAAGATGCTCCGGTGCTTTATATCAGCTTTCCTTCACTAAAGAATGGTGAAGGGGATGACCAAAAACATACAGGAGAAGTGGTAACATTTGTTGAGTGGGATCCCTTTGTGCAGTGGAGTGACTCAAAAATAAAAGAGCGCCCGAAAGAGTATCTTGTACTCAAAAAAGAGATAGAAAATAAGTTGGTAAAACAGCTGAAGAAAATACTGCCTGAATTGATGGAAAAATGTGTTTTTGTTGATCTTTCAACACCACTAACGACTATTCACTATACGCACGCTATTCATGGCGCAATATATGGGCTCGAAGCAACCCCAAAACGGTTTGCCTGCTCAGCATTACGCACACGAACACCTCTTAAAAACCTCTACCTAACGGGTGTTGATGTTGCCGGACTTGGAGTTGCTGGCGGAATGATGGGTGGCGTCTTAACTGCAGCCTCGATTGATTCACGACTCTACTTAAAGCTCATTTAATTGACTGTTGTATGTTTGGGTGGTATGTTGACGCGTATATTTTTGAATGGAGAGATAAAGATGAGAGTTGAGCAAATTTCAGTTTTGCTAAGAAACGAACTAGGTGTTCTCAGTGATATTTTAAAGAGTTTTACGGCTAAAAAAGTTAATATCATGGGGTTAACAATCAATGAAACCACCAGTTTTGGTGAATTGCGTCTGATTGTTGACAATGTAGCTTTGGCAAAAAGTCTTCTCGATGAAGGGGTGGTTGACTTTAATATTATTAAAATTTTGTTAGTTGAGCTAGAGGATAAACCAGGCGCATTGATGAATATTGCCCTCATGTTGAGTGATAACAATATCAATATTGACTATCTTTACACCCTCTCGTCTGGAATGCACAACTCCTATGTTGCCATTAAAACCTGGAACATGGACGAAACAGAGCAACTTTTAGCAAAAGAAGGAATGAAAGTCGTATCAATTGAAGATATTAAAATATAAAGGGATTAGAATGAAATTAAAATTAACTATTTTTACCACCTTGCTAGCACTCTCGTTTTTGTTGCAGGGTGAAACGCCATCTGTTGAAACAGTTCCATCTGAAAATACCGTTCAAAAAGAGGAGATGTCAACAGAGCCTCTTTCACCGAAAGCCGCGGTAAAAAAACCACTGAAGTATTTTGAATTTTCAGGCTATTTTGGATTTAATTTTCGTCTTTCACACAATATGATTCTTGACGGAAATAACCCATATCTCTCATCTACAGCGCTAAAAGATGTGATTGAAGATGATACGACAGGTGATAAGTCATTAGACCCAAAAACTGGCGAGAAGTTATTGACATGGGCGACCTTGAAACTCTTTTTGCATCCAGTGATTAATGTTGGTGAATTGATGCAGATTCATACAACTTTTTCAGTGTTTGGAAATCTGATAATGGGTGGCAGCAGCACACTCGCACCAAGTATGGAAAACGGTGTGATTCCCTCAAGTCAGCTCTCAGCAAATCCAGCCATTCTTTTTGAAGGATTGTGGGGCAGTTTTGAAACTCCTGTTGGTGTTTTGTCCGTTGGTAGAATGCCTTTTGATTGGGGTTTAGGAATACTTCACAGCAGCAAAAATCGTTATACGAACACCGTTGTTGGTGAGTATTATGACCGTATTCAATTTGCTGTTCCTATTGCAGGCTTTACGATTACACCTGCATTTGATTTTGCCTCAGTCTCAATGAAAGCGCCTTATCGCGACTATTTTATTGATGCAAGTAACCAAGATAATGGCTATCAAGTCAATTTGATTTTCTCGAAAATAGAAGCAGACAAACAGCTTTTTAAGCAGAAATTAATGCGTGAAGAGTTTGTCTATGAAGTTGGCGCACTCGCCACCTTTGCTTGGAAAAAGAAAGGTGCAGCAGAGTGGGATCAAAA